>JAICTW010000096.1 GCA_025936195.1 Flavisolibacter sp. | reverse complement strand
GTGCGGAGAGATATTCAGAAAAGGAACGGTGATGTTGATAAGGTAAAGCCCCATCCTAACCTTCCCCAACGGGAGGAGGAAACAGCCAGCACACAATCCTTGCATGTTCTGGATTCATCACTGTTTTCGATTATTCTTTAAAGGACTGTTCTTCTTTGAACATAAAAACGTAGAACACATAGAAGAAACCACATAGGAGTACGTCTATGCGTCACCTATGTTTTCTACTGTGCTTATGTGGTTCAGAATTCCTCGAATAGAAGTTTTTAAATTGAGTGAAGACACTTGCACAATGTTCAATAGAGCTCTGAACGTTGAAGTGAGTGATGGCGCTTTCTGCGCCACAGGCTACAACGAAAGATGAAAGTAGCAATGAACAATCGCTACATAACCATTCAATTTATTCTAAAAAACTGCTTCAAATTAAAATAAACTGACCGCTTTAAAGAATAGCAGAGAAAGAAATTTTCTTCCACCTAAGTCTCCCCTTTAGGGGGACAGGGGAGTGACTTACTTATCCGCAGACAACCCCGCCATCAAATATTCCTTGTGCATTCTTGAAATATTGGTAATGGCAATTTCCTTTGGACACACTGCTTCGCAGGCGCCGGTGAAGGTGCAACTTCCAAAACCTTCCTTATCCATTTGCTGAACCATACTTAAAGCACGAAGCTTTCTTTCAGGATCGCCTTGTGGTAGTAAGGCAAGATGTGCAATTTTAGCAGCCGTGAATAAAGAAGCAGAAGAATTTTTACAGGCCGCTACGCAGGCACCACAGCCTATACAAGCCGCAGCGCCAAAAGAAGCATCAGCTTTATCTTTTTCTATCGGAAGAGAATTACCATCAACAGCATTACCGGTATTAACGGAAATAAATCCACCGGCCTGAATGATCCTGTCGAAAGAGGAACGGTCAACCACCAGATCTTTAATCACCGGGAAAGCATTCGCACGCCAGGGTTCTACAACAATGGTATCACCGTCTTTGAAAGCCCTCATGTGCAACTGGCAAGTGGTTGTTGCATGCCAGGGTCCATGCGGACGGCCATTGATGTGCATGGAACAGGCGCCGCAAATACCTTCGCGGCAGTCATGATCAAATGCAATGGGATCTTTTCCTTCGTTGATCAAACGTTCGTTGAGCACATCAAACATTTCAAGGAAGGACATTTCGGAAGAGATGTCTTTCACTTCGTAAGTTTCAAATCTTCCTGCAGTTTTTTTATTTGCTTGTCTCCACACTTTGAGTGTGAGATTCATATTGTAATGTTCCATAGAACCGTAATTGCTAAACTGTTTAATTGTTTTATTGTTAGAGCTTCAGTCGTTCATTCGTAAACAGAACAAGAGAATTGATTGCTTTAGGTAATTTTTGCAGCTCACTAAAAATATGGCTATACTCATCATCTGAAAGCAAATTCCTCACCTTTGATTTTTGGTTCCAATCTAGCGACTCGCTCATTGACCCATAACTGTACCTGTAAAATTTTATTTTATCTTTTTTATTAAACCTTCCAAATCCCTCAGCAATATTTGCTGAAATACTGTCCATTGCTGTTACAAATTGTTCACCTACAGATGTTCTCTCAAACTGTTTCCATTTAATCACTATGTTCCATACATAATTACTTAAATGAAATGCAATTTTGTAAGCTTCAATATCATTCAGCTTTAAAAATTTTCTTTGCTCCATGATTAATAATTTAACGATTAAACCATGAAACAATTTATATAATCATTGCCTGATTTCTAAACTGCTAATTTGCTAATTGAAACCAGCGCCGGAAACAATTAAACAATTTAACCATTGAACAATGCAACGATTATTTATAACTTCTCTGCGTCGGTTTCACCACCTCGTACTTCAACTCCTCTTTATGCAACTGCCATTGTTCACCGGGTTGATATTCCCATGCCGAAACATACATGAACTCTGCATCCCTGCGCAAGGCTTCACCTTCTTCGGTTTGCGATTCTTCCCTGAAATGTCCACCGCAACTTTCTGCTCTTTGCAAAGCATCTATGCACATCAATTCACCGAGTTCCATGAAATCAGCAACACGGCCTGCCTTGTCTAATTCAGGATTGAATTCATTAATGCCTCCGGGGATTTTTGCATTGCTCCAGAATTCTTTTCTCAATTCGCGGATCTCCTGAATTGCTTCCTGCAAGTCTTTTGCATTTCTTGCCATTCCGCATTTATTCCACATGATCTTTCCCAAACGCTTGTGCAAACTTTCCACTGTTTCAGAACCTTTAATGCTCATGAGCTTTTCAATACGTTCACGGACCGTTTTCTCAGCTTCTCCAAATGCAGGATGCGAAGTAGGAATTGGTTTGGTGCGAATTTCATCTGCCAGGTAATTTCCAATGGTATAAGGAATTACAAAATATCCATCAGCCAATCCCTGCATCAATGCAGAAGCACCTAAACGGTTGGCGCCATGATCTGAAAAATTACATTCGCCCAAGGCGTACAAGCCAGGGATCGACGTCATCAATTCATAATCCACCCACAGTCCACCCATAGTGTAGTGAATGGCCGGATAAATGCGCATTGGAACCTCATACGGATTTTCACCCGTGATCTTTTCATACATGTCGAAAAGATTGCCGTATTTCTCTTTCACTACTTCTTTGCCTAACTGAATTATTGTTGCTTCGTCGGCACTATGTATTCCGCGTTTGTTGGCCTCCACATGACCATAACGTTGAATGGCCGAAGCAAAATCTAAATACACGGCCTGCTTTGACGAACCTACTCCATAACCGGCATCACATCTTTCCTTTGCTGCTCTTGATGCTACGTCGCGGGGCACGAGATTACCAAATGCAGGATATCTTCTTTCTAAATAATAATCTCTTTCCTCATGCGGAATTTCATTGGGCTTTCTTGCATCGCCTTGCTTTTTCGGAACCCAAATTCTTCCATCATTACGCAAAGACTCAGACATCAATGTAAGTTTCGATTGATGTTCGCCGCTAACGGGAATACAGGTTGGATGAATTTGTGTATAGCAAGGGTTACCAAAGTAAGCTCCGTTTTTATGTGCCTTCCAGATTGCTGTGGCATTGCTGCCCATAGCATTTGTGGAGAGATAAAAAACATTTCCATAACCACCGCTGCACATCACTACGGCATGACCAAAATGACGTTCCAGTTCTCCCGTTATTAAATTTCTTGCAATGATGCCTCTCGCCTTTCCATCAATGATCACCAATTCTAACATCTCGTGACGGCTGTACATGGTTACATTGCTCAGTGCTATTTGTCTTTCCAACGCCTGGTAAGCGCCGACCAATAATTGTTGCCCTGTTTGTCCAGCTGCATAAAATGTGCGCTGCACCTGCACACCACCAAAGGAACGGTTGCTCAGCAAGCCGCCATACTCTCTTGCAAACGGAACACCTTGTGCCACACATTGATCAATGATATTAGCACTTACTTCAGCCAGGCGATGAACATTCGCTTCACGTGAACGGTAGTCACCTCCTTTAATAGTATCATAAAAAAGACGGAACACAGAGTCGCCGTCGTTCTGATAATTTTTTGCCGCATTAATTCCGCCCTGCGCTGCAATGGAGTGGGCACGGCGTGGAGAATCCTGAAAACAAAATGCTTTCACTTTATAACCCAACTCACCAAGCGAAGCCGCTGCCGATGCGCCTGCAAGCCCTGTTCCAATTACAATAATTTCAAGGCTTCTTTTATTGGTCGGGTTCACCAGTTTTACATGGTCCTTATATTCTTCCCATTTTTTCTCTAACGGGCCCGGAGGAATTTTTGAATCAAGCATAGATCAAATTTGACAATTCGACAATTTGATGATTTGATAATTTATTTGACTAAGCCATAAAGGTTTTGAAAAGAGCAAGGAGAATATCAACAGAACTCTTTTTCTCTTTACCAATTCTTTTATCTCTTAATTTAATTTCTAAACTTAACTGCACTGCTACTATCATCGCCTGTTGTGTCACTCACTTGTACGTTCTGTAATTTTATTGAGCATTATGAAAGTGCACTACTATTTTCAAACAACTTTTACTTCCCGCTTCTTGATCAGCCATTGACATCTTCTTATCATTTCTAACTATCAACTGTCAACTACTCGCCGTTTTCCACTCACTACTTAAATGGACTCACCCATTGGAAATACATGCTGATCGGCATCAGTGCAAACAACAAACAAACCACTACACTAAAAACATAACCCAACACTTTCAGCGTTCCCAAATATTTTTTGTTGTGAACGCCCATGGAACGGAACGATGCATGAAATCCCTGTAATAAATGAAAGCACAGAGCAATCACACCAACCAGATATAAAATCACAACCCAGCCTTGCTGAAACGTTTCAAACATTAACCGGAACAGATCATGAATTTCACTTCCGTCTCTTAACCTGAATGGCTGAATATTTTTAGTGATTCTTGATGGCACCCAAAACTGAGAAACATGAATAATGAGATACAGAAAAATCAGTGTTCCCAATATTGCCATGTTACGGCTCATCCAGGTGCTGCCACGATTTCCCAAGGATATCTGATATCCTTTTTTCCTTTTGGAACGGTTTTTTATTTCAACAACATACCCCTGAATTATATGAACGATGAAACCCGCAAACAAGATAAATTCCATGATACGTATAACCAGCGAAGCTCCCATGAAATGGGCTGCCCTGTTAAACATGGAGCCATTGTCGTTGTGATCGAAAAACGACAGGTCATAAAAAACACAGGAGTTCAATCCAACATGCACCAATAAAAAAGTTATCAGGAACAGACCACTTAACGCCATCACTATTTTCTTTCCAACAGCGGTAGTGAAGAATTGTGACCATTTCATAAGCTATCAGAGGAGGGTTGAAAAATTTGACGCAAAGGTAAGCCGTGAATGTGAAAGTTGTTAATGAAAATAAAAGAAGTGACGAATATCAGGTAGCAGTTGGCGGTTGAGAGTTCAAAATTCAAAGCGGACCATTCATTCTTTCAGAAGCAATGGCTAGGGCGGAAGATAGATTGAATGTTACGAAGGAATTAGCGAACGGCAAATCCTTAATAAAATAAAGTTCAATTGCATAAGCATCGTAAGGAATTCTAAAAGGGGTCTCTAATTCACCCTTGATAACTACCGGGCTGATTATTGACCATTCACGACAATGCGCTACAAAGGCAAACGCCTGCCCAACTCTTCATCTATTTTTTTAAAGAGATGATATGGATTATACACCCGCCAGTTGTCAATATTCATTAACTCGACGTAGTAATTCAGCTTTGCTTTTTTGAAATCATGCTGTGTGGCCTCGGGCATGTTCACACTAACGATCCATCCATCAAGGTCACTGACCTCTTCATACCATTCCTGATAATAATCTTTATCTCCACTGTGGAAATTCAGCACATTTTCGGTGATGAAAATAAATTTGGTAATGCCTTCCTCCATAAATTTATCGGCCACTTCTCTTTTCAATTCCATGATATCATTTTCAATGGCATCGTTCCATTCACCGATCAGCTCAATGATCACATAATGCTCATCGTAATTAGCCTGCAGAACTTTCAAATACAAGGTGCGGCTTCCAAAATCATCCCATTGCGGATGGATATAATAATTGTAAACAGCAGAGGTAAATTCAAATTCAGAATATTCTCTCTTATAAAAAGGTGACCGCTCATCTTCCTCGCTCACATAAATATGGCGCCAATTATAATATGGTTCTATATCATGCACTATTTCTTCAGTTTGTAATTGTCAACAGCTTTTTTGACGCTGCCATATTGCAATAATAATTCCTTGGCTTCCTCATAATCTGTTAAACCTAATTTGTCCATTATCATTTTTGTGCCACGGTCAATCAGCTTTTCGTTGGTGAGTTGCATGTTCACCATTTTATTGTCTTCCACTCTTCCTAACTGAATCATTACCGTTGTTGAGATCATATTAAGAATGAGTTTTTGCGAAGTACCGCTTTTCATTCTTGTGCTTCCGGTTACAAACTCAGGCCCTACTTCACACTCAATGGGAAAATCGGCCACATCCGTTAAAGAAGAGCCTGGGTTGTTGGTAATGCATCCGGTTGTAATGCCCCTTCTCTGACATTCGGTTAAAGCACCAATTACATAAGGCGTGGTTCCGCTTGCTGCAATGCCTACCACCACATCTTTCGAATTGATGTTATGCTTTTGAAGGTCTGTCCACCCTTGATCAAAACTGTCTTCGGCTTTTTCAATGGCCTTGGTAATAGCTTCATCGCCGCCGGCAATTACGGCAATAACCAGTCCGTATGGAACACCATAGGTGGGCGGACATTCACTTGCATCCACCACAGCCAAACGGCCACTGGTGCCTGCACCAATATAAAAAAGCCGGCCGCCGGCCAGCATTTTATCGGTTACAGCCCCCACTAAACGTTTGATCTGTGGAATTGACTTCTCCACAGCAAAGGGCACCGTTTTGTCTTCATTGTTGATGTTGGTAAGCAACTCGCCTATGGGCATACTTTCCAAATGGCGGTACTTACTGGGTTGCTCTGTTATTTTAGTAAACTCATTCATCTATTACACAAATTAAATCCCGACAGCTATCGGGAACGAATTACGCGAATTATTTTTGGCCAATTTTCTTTACTACTATTCGACTGCGGTTGTAGCCTGTAGCGCAGCAGGCGCCATCACTCACTTATACGTTCTTGTCGTTTATCATCACATTCGAAGCTCACTATTGTTTTCAATCGTTCATTCAATTCATTGCTTCTAAAATGTCGCTCCTCTGGAGCTTAACCCATTCAATCACATCTTTTCTTATCTTACACAATTATCATTTTTATTCAAACTTCAAACTTCAAACTTCAAACTTCAAACTTCAAACTTCAAACTTCAAACTTCAAACTTCAAACTTCAAACTTCAAACTTCAAACTTCAAACTTCAAACTTCCCTATGGTACTTCACCAATCCTTCCATCGGATTTTTTAAAATAATTCCTAACTCAAATTCATAGGATCTGCAAAGTTCTTTGATTACATCCTGAAATCCATACGCTACACTTCCTGCAAAATTTACCGGGTACTTCCAAACTTCGGCATACTTGCACAAATGTTGGAAGAAAAAATCATTTAGCCCGTCTTCAATAATATTTTCGATCATGTAATGACCACGGTTCTCTGCTAAAAACATGGTAAAGGAAGCCAGGTATCTGTTGGGCAAAGGCTTTTTATAAACATTGTCAAGAATTTCGGAAGGCGTGGTTACGAACCTGGCATCAAATCTTGCTCTCAAGTCTTCATCAAATGTGTTGTACAAATAATATTGTAAAACTTTCTTCCCTAAATAAGCACCGCTGCCCTCATCGCCTAAAACATAACCTATGCCCGGACTATTTTTGACAATGCTCTTTCCATTATAGTAACAGGAGTTGGAACCTGTCCCTAAAATGCAGGCTATCCCTTTTTCGTGTCCACAAACAGCTCTTGTCGCGGCCATCAAATCGGTATTCACATTCACCTGTGCCTTGGGAAACACTCGGGTCAGCGCCTTCTTTATGCTTTTAGCATTCTCAATATTGGCGCAGCCTGTTCCATAATAATAGATTCGTTCAACAGTAGCATTCTTAAGCTTTGCGACTAATTCTTTTGTTAGCAGCTCGGCAACTTGATCTGTATTTAAAAAATAAGGGCTGATGCCCTGCGTAAATAAAATTTTCTTTTTCCCGTTATTGAGTAAACACCATTCTGCTTTAGTGGCCCCGCTATCGGCAATTAAGGTTACTGGCATGAGATTCTGCTTAAGGTATTGTTGAAATATTGGTCTAAAGCTTCGATCATTCTTTCAAAACCGCTATTTTGCAATAATTTTTACAAAGTAAAGGAAGAGATGAGTAAGAAAAAATTACAGGTTT
>JAICTW010000119.1 GCA_025936195.1 Flavisolibacter sp. | reverse complement strand
GGGCGTCTGCCCTTGTATGGGAAATCAGGGAATGATCAGTTTTCTGAAATGATAAATACAGCAGGCACAGCTCTCTGCTTTTTATCTGAAGGCTGAATGGTCTCTTTTCCATTGACCAGTAAGCAACTGCTGCCACCTCCATCCAGGTTCAATGCTTCCACACAACCCAGGTCCTTCAGTATCTGCGCTTCTTCCGTAAGCGTGGCGCCATGGGCATTTGGATTTCTTCCTTCAATAACTAAGATGATTAATTTATTCTCTTTGGTATAGCCCATTGCGGTACGCGGATGTTTGTCGTGGATGCCTTTGCCGGGAAATTTATATTCCTCATTATTGGTGATTTTAATTTCTCCGTTTTGCAAAAGAACAGGACCGCCACCAACAGCAGTTTCCATTTTCCATTTTTGAAAAGAAGCTGCTGCACTGTGATGGGCAATGGATGTTCGATATATAACGTCTTTCAAATTTTCTTCTTCAGTGGAATCTTTGTAAATATCGAAAGGTATTTGACTGGCATAAGCCTGCTTTTTGGAAGAATCCGTAAACGTCCAGGCTACATCGGCCGTTCTTTTTCCGGAAATGCCAATTGCACTTGCCAATACATGCCGGTAGGTAAGTGTGTCTTTTCCTTTTCCTGAAAATGTTTGCCGGTTATAGGAAACAAGCTTTCCGTTCTTTATAGCAAGATTCAAATTCTGGTTGGTTTCGAATGAAAAAAAAGTGCAATTAACCACAACCAATGGCTGATCATCTTTTTGATAAAATTGAGAAGGTGTCAGTCTTCTTTTGTAAGTAGTGTCCGTTGTAAAATCTAATTTTTTATCTTTCAAATCTGCTATAACAAAAAATGCGCGAAAGGGTGCTGTATCTATTTTTTCTTCCGTATAAAAAACATGAACCGATCCGGGTAAAGGTTGATAAAGAGTGTCCACATTTTTCCATTGCAACTGCGTAAAAGAAATTACCGGTAGAAAAAAAATGAGGAGGAAGAATTGATATCGAAGCATTATGCAATTGTTTGTGCTTTTTCTTTTTTCCATACTTCCCTCCCATAACCGGGAATGACATGCCTTTCGCTGTGATAGGATGAACGTACCAGCGGACCACTTTCTACATAATCCAACCCAAGATTGTATCCTATATCCTTGTATTCTGCAAATTCATCCGGATGGACAAAACGTTCAACAGGTAAATGTTTTTTAGTGGGTTGAAGATATTGCCCAATTGTAACAACATCACATCCGGCATTGGCAAGATCATGCAGGGTTTGGACCACTTCTTCTTTCTTTTCACCCAATCCAAGCATAATTCCGCTTTTGGTTCTCATACCACTTTGCTTGAGAAGCTTAATCACTTCCATACTTCTCCAATACTTAGCCTGTATGCGAACCTGTTTTGTTAAGCGTTCAACTGTTTCAATATTGTGAGAAACCACTTCCGGCGCAGCTTCAACAATACGCTGGACATTTTCTTTTTCGCCTTTGAAATCGGGAATCAATGTTTCCAAAGTAGTTTGCGGATTCAGCGCTTTTACTGCTTTAATGGTATTGTACCAAATGATGGAGCCGCCATCTTTCAATTCGTCGCGGTCAACGGAAGTGATCACAGCATGTTTTACTTTCATCAGGAAAATAGCTTCGGCCACTCTTTGCGGTTCGTCCCAATCTATGGCTTCTGGTTTACCTGTTGCCACTGCACAAAAGCCGCAACTTCTGGTACAAACATTTCCAAGGATCATAAACGTAGCTGTGCCTTCACCCCAGCACTCGCCCATGTTAGGGCAATTACCGCTTTCACAAATGGTATGGAGTTTATGTGTATCAACAAGGCCGCGTACATGCTTGTAGTTTTCGCCTATAGGAAGTTTTACACGAAGCCAATCCGGTTTATTTCTTTTTATTGTCTCAGTAGGTGTAGAACAATTGCTCATTTTAATTCAATTCATGGTTCATCGTTCATAGTTGACGTGCTCAACAGAATTCTGAACGTACAAGTGAGTGACACAACGGAAGTTCAATAGAGAACTGTTGCGGCTCAATAATTCCGCAAATTTCCTGATTAATACTGAAAAAACTGTCGTTAAATTGTTTATTTACGTCCGCCGAAGACAAAGGCAATATGCATTTGCAGAAACAATTGTTTAGGATCGTTATAAGCAAGGATAGGAATCTTTTGGCTGAACCCTTCTACACTTAAACCAATTTCCAGGGCATCCACAGTTTCATTATAGCGGCCGAAATCGAATCGAAGTGCCGTTTTTACAAACAGTCCCGGCTTAACTTTTAATTCATTCCATCCTTTGGTAAAACCACTTGCCCCATAATGTATCAGGGAAGGATCGGTAAAGGTGGCGCTATCAGATTCATAACTCACGGAGCGTTCAACCCCCGAAGCATCCTGAAGATCTATGTAATAAGGTTTTAAAAGCGCCATATCAATTCCACCTTGCAATGAAGCTGTTACAGCCACTCCGTTTTTATTGCCCTTCTGACCTAAAATGTATTGTTGCCCAAAACCAAGCTTGGCCTGATAAAAATTGTTGATCTTTCCCCAAACGAAAGCGTTGTTGAAAAAGCTTTCACCGCTTGGCGATTTTTCTTCTTTGCGATGCTTGATCTCGGTTAGTTCAATTGAATACAAATTAGTATAGCGGGCCGATTTTCTCTTTCCCAATTCATAAAAAACACCATAGCCGTTCGTCCTCAATTCTACTCCAAACACACTTTGCTTGCGAAAGGAAAGATTGCCTTCCTCCTCCTGCTTTATGATGGAATTGATACGCTGACGTTTTTCGGCTTTACGATCAGATCTGCCTGTCGTGGACGAATTATTTTTCTGATTAGTGGAATCCTGAGCCAGCAGTGTAACACTCGCACTGAGCACTAAAATGAATAGAATTATTTTTTTCACGTAATAGAAATATGTTGTTAAACGTAAATTTAGGCAAAAAAGTATGACATCAACTGTTGAATACGAAGGAGAATTGAGAACGGTTTGCACCCATTTGCGCTCTTCTAATAGTTTTGAGACCGATGCCCCTGTTGATAACAACGGAAAAGGAGAACGCTTCTCTCCTACGGACCTGATGGCAACTTCCCTTGGAACCTGTATGATCACGGTTATGGGAATCAAAGCAAGGTCTATGGGATTTGATTTGAACGGAGTGAAAATTGAAGTGGAAAAAATCATGAAGGCTGATCCGAGAAGGGTTGGCGGAATTAACTTATTTTTTCATATACCCGATAATCTCAAAGACATTGATGAGAAAACAAAACAGATTTTAAAACATACCGGCAACACTTGCCCTGTACAACACAGCATTCATCCGGACATTGAAGTAAACGTAAATTGGGGCGCCTGGAGCTGAGCAGATTTCCCAAGTAATAAAACAAAGCTGTTTTCTATGAATTGAAGAAAGCGGAAAGTAGCTTTATGTAAAATCCAAACCCATGACAAAATATCTACTTTTCTGGCGCATTCTTTTGTTTGCTATTCTTTTTGCCTTAGTATTCTTTTCCTGCAAAACATTGACACCTGAACAGGCAGCACAAGGCGGTCATAAAAGAGCGAGGAGTGTGATGTAAACTATGTGCGAAGTGAACATTTGTTTACGAGATTTTACAGTTTTCAGTTGGCAGTTAGGAGCTCAAAAGTGAAAGAAGGCGGAGCTTTACGAAACGAAGCAATCGTTAGAACAAAAGACAAGTTGAATGTTGCGTAGGGATTTGCCACCGGCAAATCCTTTGATTTTGTATCAACCCATCATAAGACTATAACAATCTAGAGAACTCTCCAATTCACGATTGACGATTCACGTCCTCATCTTCAAAATGCCATTTCCAACAGCGCATTGAAGGCAATGTTTGTTATCACAGTATTGTGTTTTCAGTTCAATGAAAGACTGCGAATCGAAAGCAGTTTTGCTGGAAAGTTTTAAAGAAGCAAATCCTTTTGTTATTGAATTGATTTCAGCAGGAATTTCCTCCAGCCAAAGGATCGCTTTGTTTTTATACTTTTCTTCTTTGTGGTACAATCCGTACGCAAACAAAACCGGCACAATAGTATTGATGATCACGTTATCAATCATATCTTTTCCAATCTTCTTCTTTTTAAATGCCGATGCTTCATCAAAACGGTAGTGATAATGCCAGTAATCATTGGCAGTAACGTCAAACAATTTTCCGATCTCAGAAACTTTTTCGATCTCCAGTATTTTTGAAAAAAGATGCGCCGAGTTTTGAATGAGTGCAGCTAATTGCGATAAGCGAATGGTTGGAAAATTGCCTGGCCGCATTCTTAAAAAATGAACGCCTGAATAAATTGGATTGAGTGCATACTTCTTTTTAAGGAAATTAAATTCCCGCTGCAACAATTTTGGATAATCTTCCGAAAAGCTTTCATTTAATAAACCGGCTTGTCCAAATAACAAAGCCTCCAATTGATGAATTTGATTTTTATGTTTGGCAAGGATGTTTACAGAGAGAGATCTTGCTAAAGCTTCAAAAGCTTCGCTGTTTACTTTTAGGCCAAAGTTCCTTGCCAGCATCCACCAAAAGCTTTCTTCCCAATGCGCATTGTTCTCTTCAAGAAATTTGAATACGATCGCTGATTTTCTTGTGAGGCGTTCAGCTAACAATCGTTCCTTCCACGACGACCAGGTGATTTCTTTAATCTCCAAAACCGAACGGGCACAGGGAATAAATGCTGATGTGTTCATTAAATCCATATAGCGATCCAGCAATAAATTAGAAATGCGGGACTGCAATTCTAAAACAGGAATAGATGATTGAACAAGATCATTTTCAAAAACTACATGAAGAATAACATTTTTGTAATTGGCATCTGCACTATGTCCGTGTTCATTCCATTCCGAAGCTTTCAAATGAAGTTCAACCGAACCGACAAGTGTGGTATTGTCAATTTTAATTTGTGCATTGATGAAATCCGGCCCCTGATTGGTGTTAAGCTTTCCGGGAAAAATAATTTGCAGCTTTTCTCCCGCCGCGGTTTGAAGCTCTGATTTGTTGAAGTATAGAAATTGCCAGATGTATTGCAATAATTTTTCTCCACCTGTGCGGAAAGGAAGTACCAGGTTGAAGCTGTCTTTTTTTGCCGGAGCATTCATTGGAAAAACCTTTATTGAACTTAAAAAGATTTCCGATGAATGACAAGTTTATTTTATTTAAACGTTTTCAGTGCCTGCACTACCCTGCTTACCGGCAATCCCATTACATTGTAAAAATCTCCGTTAATACATTTAATGCCAACCACACCTATCCATTCCTGAATGGCATAAGCACCGGCTTTATCGTAAGGCTTGTATTTGTCAACGTAAAATTCAATTTGCTCCTGCGTAAGCGAATGAAATTCTACATCCGTAACATCAGCAAACGAAATATTCTTTTCTCCTTTTGTAATCACTACGCCGGTGATCACCTTGTGCCGGTTTCCACTAAGCTTTGATAGAATTTGAACAGCATCATTCCTGTCAATAGGCTTGCCAATGATTTCGTTATTTAGAACTACAATTGTGTCCGCTGCAATGATGATCTTATTATCAACTTTCTTCCGAACAGCTTTTACCTTTTCTGTTGCAATGTAAATAGCGATTTCTGCAGGGCTCAAATTTTCAGGATAGGTTTCATCCGTATTGGCAACAATAATATCAAAATCAATTTCTGCCCATTGCAGCAATTGTTTTCTTCTGGGCGATTGCGATGCAAGAATAATTTCCGCCATAATCAAAAATAAATACGAAAGAAAATCATGGAAACAATTCCTGTGAACATGATCAATTTGCTTAAGCCGCTTAAGCGGGCAAAATCGGCAATGGTATAGGAGCGGGAAAGTTTCAGCAGCAAATAAGCAAGTGGAACAATTACAAAAAGAACACTGTAGCCAATGGCATACCACCATTGAAATTGCAATACATACAATTGAAGAATGATCAATGCTGCCAGTAAAACGACTGTCCACACAGTAACATAAATTATGGTTGCCCTTGTCCCCGCAACTATTGGCAAAGTTCTGCATCCATACCTCGCATCTCCTTCCAGATCCTCCATGTCTTTGATGGCTTCACGAATTAAGGAACTGATAAAAGCAAAGCCGGCATATAAAAAAGAGATCCGGAAAAATTTAATGGTAGCCGGACTATTGCCGATGATCGCTTCACGTGGAGAGGTGAAAGCAAAAAAAAGGATCAATACCGCCCATGACGTGAGAACCGATATAACGATATTGCCAACCAGCAATTGCCGTTTGAATGAAGTGGAATAAAACCAAAGCAATGCTGTGCAGGCAATATTGGCCACTATCAAATACCATTTATTAAGACCAACAGCAAGGGCCGTAGCTACAATTCCCAAAAGACTGAAAGCAAAATGCCAGATGATGGCCCAACGCCGGTGAATGATTTTTGCAAAAACATTTTTTTCCGGCTTGTTGATCTGATCAATATTCAAATCGAAATAATCGTTGATGATGTATCCTGCTGCGGCTATCAGCACCGAAGCAATGATGATCCACACCAATGTTTTTAAATGATCCTGATGAAATAAGGGCTGATAAACACAATAATAAAACAACACCTGGGTGAGGACGATAAAAACCAGATTAGGCCATCGGATCAAACGCAAAAAAGCAGCGAACAACTTCATCAAAAAAAATATTATCGTGAAGAAACATCTGTATGATATTTCCAGTGGTCATTTAATTTCAAAACTTTTTCGATCACATCTCTTACGCAACCGTACCCGCCCTTTATGGGAGAAATATATTTACTGATATTTCGCACTTCAATAGCAGCATCGGCAGGACAGCAGGGCAATCCAACCGTTTTTAAAACAGGAACATCGGGCAAATCATCACCCATAAATAACATCCGGCTCCAGCTCAAATGATTTTGCTCAACATAAGCCTCCAAAAATTTCAATTTATCTTTTAGTCCGAGATAAATTTCCGTAAGCCCCAAATATTGCAAACGGTGAATGACCGGTTCGGATGCGCCGCCGGAGATGATAAGCACTTTATATCCGTTAGTCAAAGCCATTTGCAGGGCCAGCCCATCCTTCACATTCATTTGCCTTGCCTGCAATCCATTCTCCAAAAGCAATACGGTTCCGTTAGTCAACACACCATCCACATCAAAAACAAAGGTGTTTATATCCTGAAAATGTTCAAGTACGTTCATTAATTTATGCTATGTTGATGAGATAATCCCCAATGCGG
>JAICTW010000587.1 GCA_025936195.1 Flavisolibacter sp. | reverse complement strand
CGTATTGTTCAGTTTGTTTCCGGATGTTTTTGCATTTGTTGAGCTGTTAATAGAATTGATCGGCATTTGATTCCCTGAATAATAGGTCAGAAAATCGTTTCGAAGAGTGTTATTTGATTGAAAGCTTAAACTTGGGATAATCAGAAGTTCGTTTGAAGAATCAATTTTATAATCGAAGCGCAAATTGACGCGGTGATTGTAATTATTGCTGTTGGAGTTGGTTGTATCAATATTATTGTTGGCGCTTTTATCGTAATACTGGGTATTGGCAATCTGCTGGGTAATATTGTTTTGATTATTAAAAAAATAACTTCCGGTAATTTGAACTTTCTTTCCCCAATTATCTGCATAATTTATTCCAAATGCATTGGTTTTGTTGATGCCACTTTGCGTGCCTACTAAAAAATTGGAGTTGGCGCCAAAGCCTCCGAAACCTCCACCACCTCTTTGCGAACCGCCTCCGCCGCCACCACCACGCTGTCCGCCTCCACGACCTCCACGTTGTCCCCCATAATTAGAAACACCCAATAAATCCTGAGAGGAAAAATTTTGCTGATTAATGTTATTGAAGTTTCCTACGATTGAAATTTTTCTGTTCTCATGAAGCAGGGTTGTATTACCGCCTGCGCTATAACGATTATCAGTTCCATATCCTGCAAACACACGTCCAAACTGGCCGTTGCGCATATTGGCCTTGGTAATAACATTGATTGACTTTGTTGTATTGCCATCATCAAAACCGGTGAACTGCGCCTGGTCACTTAAGCGGTCGAACACTTGTATTTTATCAATGACTTCTGCGGGTAAATTCCGTAAGGCTGCAGAAGCATCATCACCAAATAATTCGCGGCCATCAATGGTCACCTTCTGGACATTTTCACCGTTAGCTGTTACCTGTCCATTCTGAACAGTTATGCCCGGCATCTTTTTTACAAGGTCTTCTGCACTGGCATCCGGATTTACTTTATACTGGCTTGCATTAAATTGAATCGTATCCTGCTTTTGTGTTACCGGCGAAATAGTAGTTTGAATAATTACAGTGGCCAGGTCGGCATTTGAATTAATAACCGTTGCGATCTTTAAATTGACATCTGATGTATCTACTGCAATGATCCTAGAAACGGGATTATAACCGACGTAGGAAACAGAAAGCAAAAAGCTGTCCTTCGATAATCCTGAAAAAGCAAAGCTGCCTGTTGAATCGGTTAGCGTATTTTGTTTAAATGTAGAATCGGAAAGGCTGGTTAATTTAACTGTAGCCCGTGCAAGAGGAGTCTTGGTTTGCTGGTCAGTAACAGTTCCTGTAATATTGTGGATTTGCGCATTGGAAATAATAAATAAAAAAAGAGCTGTACAAACAAAGAGTAGTCGTCTCACCATAACTTAAATTAAATCTGTCCGAATGTTACAAAGCTCCTAAAAACCATGCCTTATTAAAATCAATAGAGGTTAATTAATGCTAATAAATAAAGTAGTTTGCAGTTTAAAAATTTACAGTTTACGAGTTGTTTGTGTCAATTAGGTTCTAAATTTTTTTAAGCCGAACTTTTGAACTCGTGAACCCGTAAACTGTAAACTATACTTATCTTGCAGCCCCAAAATTCAGAGTATGGAGTATAATAGAATTGTAGCCGTAACAGGCTTGCCCGGATTGTATGAAGTGATCAGCAGCAAAAGCGATGGCGCCGTTGTTCGTTCGTTGGAAGACCAAAGCACCAAGTTTGTTTCTTCACGCATTCACAATCTTTCCCACCTGGAAAGTATTGAAGTGTACACAGTGAAAGACAATGTAGGTCTGGCAGATGTGTTTACTGCAATGAAAGAAAACAAAACGCCGCTCCCCGATGTAAAAGACAATAAAGCCGTAAAGGCCTATTTCGAAAAGACATATCCCGATCTGGATTTTGAAAGAGTTTATGCCAGCGATATGAAGAAAATGGTCAAGTGGTTTGAAGTGCTTCAACAGAACAATATTGATTACACCGTCAAGCCTGAAGAAAAAGAAGAAGCCGTTGAAGAAATAGCAGCAGAGATTGCTCCTGCAGAAAAGCCCGTAATAAAAAAGCCAAAATCAAAAACAAAAGCCACTGCAGAAACAAAAGAAGAGCCGGCAGAAAAACCAAAGAAGGCTGCCCGCAAGAAAAAAACAGAGGACTAATTTTTGGATGTGTTAGTAGAGAGTTGGCAGTTTACAATTCGCAGTTAGGAGTTCAAAATTGGAGCATCATTACATCAGATGCAATCGTTAGAATAAAAGAGATTATTGAATGTTTTTGTATGAATTTGCCACCAGCAAATCCTTTTGAAATGGAGCTCTTTTAAATCAGACTACTAACTTGGGAACTCTCCAATGCAGGATTGACCATTCACGTTACGATAAAAAACCCTTAACTATGGAGCAACAGGAATTACAGTACACGGCACAGATCACCAGCATACCAAGAAACTATTTACCCAAAGATTTTAAAATTACAGACTGGAATTCTTTGGAGCCTTATTTCAAAGAATTATTAGATCGTCCCATCAATTCAAAAGAAGAACTGGAAAAATGGCTGCATGATGTAAGCGAACTGGAAGCCGTGCTTGGCGAAGATGCGGCATGGCGGCAAATACGCATGACCTGCGACACAGAGAACAAAGCACTGGAAGAAGCCTTCACATATTTTGTAATGGAGATTCAACCCAGAATTCAACCTTACGCCGATAAGCTCAATAAAAAGTTAGTTGATAATCCATATACCTCTCAATTAACGGGTGATGCTTATAAAGTTTATCTGCGCAATGTAAAAAAGAACATTGAACT
>JAICTW010000226.1 GCA_025936195.1 Flavisolibacter sp. | reverse complement strand
CAGAACCCAATTGCTGCTGAAGAATAGAACCCAGTAATTCGCTTTGCTGTTGATAAAAAGGATCCTTGTTAGAAACATAGATCTCAATTCCGCTTTTTGTGCTTTGATTCGAGTAAGAGTTGGGATCCTGATTTGGATCAGCAGCATTCAAATGAAGCGAGATAAAAAGATCAGCATTGTTTTTTTTGGCAATATCAACACGTTTGTGCAGATCAACTATAGATTCAGAACTTCTTGTCAGGATAATATTGATCTTATCATTACTGTTTAATTCCTTAATTTTTTTGGCAATGGCTAGTACTATGTCGTCTTCATAAACATTATCTACAGCGGCGCCGTTATGTTTGCCGTTGTCCATTATGCCATGCCCCGCGTCAATTATTACAGTAATGGGCTTATCAAGTTTTACAGAGGAAACAACATGCTTTGTGCGTAAGGTGAAAGCAAGTACTGTAAGAGCAAGGATTGGCAAAGCCAGTATCCGGCTTAAATAATTCATTTTCGGGTTTTGAATTTTTGCAAGCATAGCAAGTCTCCTTTTAATTGAGGTTTGAAAAAATGGATTGGTGATGGAATTGAATTGGGAAGGATAGGTTGAACTTAGGATCATGGCAGCAAGAGCGGCAGTTCCGTGTTCGCCTACAGCTTTTTGATCGGCCATAAATTCATGAATTAATTTTAATTCTCTTCGAATGAGCCAAAAGAAAGGATTGCACCAGAATGCCACCAATACCAACTGAATAAAAAGTTTATCCAGTGTATGCCTTTCCTTCACATGCACTAATTCGTGCCGGAAAATCTGCTGGCCGGTTTGGGTTTGCAGGTCAATTTTCTCATTCCAAAAAATGTAACGGAAAAATGAAAACGGTGTTCCCTTAACCCTTGTGTTGATGAACCGTATGTTTTTGATCCACGTAACGGAATGTGAGCGGACAATAGAATAAATTTTGATGAGAGAAGCGATAACAGATAAAAACAAGATCAGTGAAATGAAAAGGTAGGCCATGCCGGTCCATTGTTCCGCAGAAAAGGAGCGGTGGCCTTGAATGATCACTTCATCCATGTAACCGTCTGCGGATTGAAACACCTTCAATACCTGGAGGGCCTTGTTCGGTTGTTCCGTGGCATAGTGTACAATACTAAGTTGAATGATGGGAGCTAACAATGATAGCGCAACGGCTACTAATAAATAAAAGCGGTTCCATTGGTGAAACAATTTGTTTCTCAGGGCCAGGTGATAATACAAAAACAAGACGCCCGAACAAATCATCACCTTAAGTAGGTAATAGGCAAAGACAATCATTTCTTTCCCTTTTTAAGTTGTTGCAATAAGGTTTCCAGGTCTTCCAGGCTGATGTTGTTTTCTTTTACCATGAAAGAAACTGCATCGCTGAACGATCCGCCGAAATAACTTTTTACTAAAGTTTTCATCGTGGCTTTTGAATAAGCATCTTTGCTGATCAATGGGTAGTACTGATGCTGCCTTCCGAAAATTTTAATCCCAATGAATTCCTTGTCGGCCAGGATCTTTAACATAGTGGCTACTGTATTTTGATGCGGCTTTGGAGAAGGTATGGCTTCCATAATATCCCGAATGAAGCCTTCCTTTATTTTCCAGATCACCTGCATCACCTGTTCTTCTGCCTTGGTTAATGTTTTCATGTTTAAAGTTTACAAACGCTAATCTATAACTAATATTTTAGTTTATCAACTATTTTTTTAGTTTTTCAAATAAATAACGGTTGCGTTTTGCATTCTTGCTTTATTTTGCAAAAAACAAAAGCATGGCTGAAACAATTCTGGAGCTTCGTAATGCCAATATTTACCAGGGCGGCAGTCCGGTTCTTCAAAATGTAAATTTTACAGTGCAGAAGGGTGAGTTCGTTTATCTTGTTGGCAAGACAGGAACAGGAAAATCAAGTTTGCTTAAAACGCTTTATGGTGAGCTTTCCCTTACCGAAGGTGAAGGAAATGTTGTGGGTTATGACCTGAGAAAGCTTACCTTAAAAACAGTTCCGTTTCTTCGCCGGAACATGGGAGTAATCTTCCAGGACTTTCAATTACTTACCGACCGAAATGTAAATGAGAACCTGAAGTTTGTTTTAAAGGCCATCGGATGGAAAGACGAAAAATTAATGAACGAAAAAATTGCTGATGTGCTTGATAAGGTTGGTTTAAGGTCGAAAGGTTTTAAGATGCCTTATGAAATGAGTGGCGGTGAACAACAGCGTGTAGATATTGCAAGGGCTTTATTAAATTCTCCGAAATTGATTCTGGCAGATGAGCCAACCGGTAACCTCGATCCTGAAACTTCGGATGAAATCATGAATTTATTGATCCATATTGCAAAGGAATACGGAACGGCTGTGGTGATGGCAACGCATGATTATATTGTGATCCAAAAGTTTCCTGCAAGAATGGTGAGAACAGAAATGGGACAGGTGTTGGATAATGCTACAATAGTGCGATAAGCTTTTCAATGTTAGTAGCATTGTCATAAACCTGCATAATCTTCTTTCTGGCCTGCATATTTTCTTCTGAAAATTCTTTTAACAGCAATTCTTTGATCAGTTGAATTGTAGATTCATTATCATTAGCAACAACCGCAGCAGCATCTAACCCGCTTCCGGTTATGCCGCTTTCATTGGTAACACAAAACCTTCCATCAAACAAAGTATGTATCAGTTTCAGCTTTACGCCTGTATTATTGAAAGAAGGTAATACATTGATGTGTGCATTTTCTATTAGTTCAGATAATTCTTCATCAGAAGGATTGTTGACCAGTTGAATTGTGGAAGGCAACTGGTTCTCCAAGGCCTTCGCATTTTTTCCTGCAATCACCAGTGGAAAATCAATTTGCGGAAAAATAAATTCAGCCAGCCATATTGCTGCTTTTACGTTTTCTGAAACGGTTAAATTTCCATGATAAAGACAGTATTCACCTTTACCTGTTTTTGAGCGAATGGTTTGCCAGGGAACAAAGCAGGGAACAAAAGCAGAGTTGCTTAGATGGTATTTCTCTGTGAAAGCCTCCTGATCGCTTTCTGAGACAAAGGCAAAGAAAGCTTCTTTGGAAAGTTTTTTTTGATACTGCGATAAGAGCACAGACTCGTAATAGAAATAAAATGACTTTAAAAGATTGGGCTCGCTTTCAAAAAGATTTTTATAGTACTCTGCCTCATCGTTATGAATGCGGACAATAATTTTTCTGTTCCGCAGATGAGGAATGATTCCTGTACAATGAATGCCTTCCAGCAAAACAGGATAATCATCGCGGTTCAGGCGATGAATTAATTCCGGTTCGATCCTGGAAGAAACAATGTAAGGTTTCAGTGTGAGCAGTGATTTTAAAAATACAGACCGTTCATACGTGTAGATCTCTTCACAAAAAGCTTCCAGTCCTTCATGTCCGCGGCCTTCCTGATAATTGAAATAATGTAAAATTATTTTTTCCCCTGCTTTTGATAGGGCAGGTATTTTGTAATACAGATCAAAAGCGCCGCCGAAGTCGGGAGGTGAAGGAGCCATCAGCGATACAATATGAATATAGTCGCTCAACCTTCAAAAATTTGATGATAGAATTCAATCAGCTTTTTTTCTTCATTCTGCCAGTTGTAAACTTGTCGCGCAGCCATGCAATTTGCTCTTAACCTTTTTTGCAAGGCTTCGTCGTTTAATAAGAGGTTAATGGCGTCAGCAATTGCTGTTGACGAAAGATCATCAATCAAAACAGCCACTTCAAATTGTTCATTGATCTTTTGATAAACAGGATAGTTTACACAAACCTGCGGAATGCCTGCTTGTATATAATCGAAAAAACGATTACCCAAAGAATAATAATTGCTCAATCCATTGTTTTCAAAAAGCGTAATACCCATCAAAGCTTTGGGAGTAATTGCTTTGAGGTCTGACGGAAGTACTTTGCCTTTCAGAATGATTTTATTTTCCAAACGATATTTTTCAATAAGAAGCGTGCAGTCTTCATAAAAATTTCCATCACCAAAAATCCAAAAAGGACAATCTATCGATTGAAAAGCCGGAATTAATGTTTCAAAACTCCTTCCGTGATTAATGGCGCCCTGGTAAATAATGAAATGCTCTTTTTCAGCTTCTGCATGCGGCTGCAAAAAAGGAACGTTCATGATCACTTCATAATTTACGCCGTATTCTTCTCCAAGTATTTTTCTGATTGGTTCATTTACTGTGTATCCATATCTGAATTTTGGAACAGTAAATCTTTCAATCCGTTTCCATAATTTATAAATTGCCGGTCTGGTAACTACCTCTTTCATTTCACAAAATAATTCATGTGCATCGTACACCCGTTTCTTACCGCGGATAACAGAAATAAAATAACACGGAACAATGGTATCCAGATCAATTGCACAGATAAGATCCATTTTTTTTAAAAGAAGAAAAAAGAAAAGACGCAGATTGTATTCCAAATAAAAAACTTTCCCTTTTGTGAAAAAGCAAAACAAGCGTTTTTGTTGAAAGCTATGCGAAGACAGCGGGAGAGAAGATCTCAATTTTCTTCCAATCAGCAAAACATCGTATTCTGTATTTTGTAAGGAAGTACAGATGCGGATCATTCGTTGGTCGTAACTGAGATCATTGGTTACCGTAAACACCAGCTT
This sequence comes from Flavisolibacter sp., assembly GCA_025936195.1. Next base: position 868 of record JAICTW010000226.1, on the reverse strand, counting down.
TTTTTTATACTCCTTTTGTTGCCGCATAAATTTTTTCAATGATTTGGATTGTTGCAATGGCATCCTTTGCTTCCAAGAGGCTTCCATTCCCTTGCAGCGAAAGAATGAGATCATCATAAACCTTGTGATGATTGCTCATAGAGCCCTGATAAAAGCCATATTCATTTGGAGGAAAAGATGTATCTATGAATGGTTTTGATTCGCCTTCAACATCATGCCATTCCAGAGTATTCAGATATTGTCCGCCAATTTTTACGCTGCCTTTTTCACCAAAAATAGAGAAGGACCCTTCTAAATTTTTTGAAGGACTGTTGATGGTATAGTTAAGTGTTCCAATAGCATCTGATTTCATTTTTAAGACAGCAGCACCGGTATCTTCAATTTCAAAATTGGTACGATTACCATAAGTACTCTTGTAACCTTTCACTTCTTCCACATCACCAAGAAGCCAGTGCAAAAGATCAATAAAATGGCTGAACTGTGTATACAGAATTCCGCCATCCAGGTGTTTTGTTCCTTTCCAGGAATTCAGATAATAGGCCTGTGGACGGTTCCAGAAACAATTGATCTGAAAACTGAAAGCTTTTCCGAGTTTGTTTTCTTCAATGAGTTTTTTTACATGTTGTACCGGTCCGTTATAGCGGTTTTGTTTCACAACAAAGATCTTTTTTTGGCAGGCTTCTGCAGTTTTCACCATTTCCAAACCATCATTTGTTGTAAGGCACATGGGCTTTTCGCAAAGAACATGTTTTCCGGAACGCAACGATTTTATCGTATGTTCTGCGTGTAATCCATTAGGCGTGCAAACAACAACAATATCTGTATCGCCTTCATTTTTCAAAAGGTCATCAATGGAGTAATAAGCTGT
>JAICTW010000242.1 GCA_025936195.1 Flavisolibacter sp. | reverse complement strand
CATAGGAGAAATAGCTAAATCCAACAATGAACTTTCAATAGCGGCAAAAGCAATTGGCAATGGAAATTTTAATGTAAACGTTTTGCCCCGGAGCGAAGATGATGTTTTAGCCAATGCCATTATTCAAATGAAGGATGAACTGAGTGCTTACAGCGAAAGGATGGAAGGATTGGTAAAACAAAGGACCAATGCATTGGAAAAATCGAATGGAGACCTGCAGCAGTTTGCTCATGTAGTGAGCCACGATTTGAAAGAGCCGCTGAGAAAGATCAGAACGTTTACAGAGCGGCTGATGATGGATGAGGAGAACCAGTTGACAGAAAACAGTAAAAATTATCTCGCAAAAATTGCACAGGCATCATCAAGGATGTCAGGAATGATTGACGGCATTCTGACCTATTCTTCTGCAGGTGCTTCCAATGAAAGTTTTGAGCTGGTTGATTTAAAAACAATTGTTGAAAATGTAACGTCCGATCTTGAAGTATTGATCGAGCAAAAACATGCCCGTGTTTCTATTGGCAATCTGCCGCAGGTGGAAGGAGCACCCGTGCTTTTAAACCAGTTAATGTATAATCTGCTTAATAACTCTCTGAAGTTTTCTAAAGAAGGGATTCCCCCCATCATTTGTTTTGAATGTAAAAAACTAATGAAAGAGAAACAAGGAGCAGACGGCAGTCATTGTTATGAAATAATGATCGAGGATAATGGTATTGGCTTTGAATCGGAATATGCCGAAAAAATATTCAACACCTTTAGCCGTCTTCATTCGCAAAGCCAGTATGAAGGAACTGGTCTTGGATTGGCGCTGTGCAAAAGAATTGTAGAATATCATGGAGGAAAGATCTGGGCCGAGAGCGAAGGCGATGGAGCGATGTTTAAAATAGTGTTGCCGCAAAAACAAAAAATGAGAAGCCTGGCGAATAATTGATGCAGCGGAAATTTTCCTGCCATTGCATCGGCACCTGATAATTCCTGACATTGATAGACCCTGCGCTATCAGATGATGAAGCATTTTATAACAGCTTTTTGCAGAAGCAGTGATTTGGAAGGTCCTTAACTTAATCCTGTTTACTATGAAAACACAATTGCTATGCCAGCGGAACAATAAGAAGATGCAGAACAAGAAAACAAAGGATGGGTTTACTTATTTATCAATTAAAAACCAATGTAATCATTAGCTGCTTTAAACATGGCATGAAAATTATGAACACTCATTAAACAACTTTTAAAAAATTCGTTATGAAAAAGATTCTATGGCTTGGCCTGATTCTGCCATTTGCAATGATAGCTTGTAACAACACGGCAAGCGACAGTGTTGAAAAAGCGGATTCTGCCAATGCCGCAAAAAATGATTCGATGAATAACCTCGGTGATACGACCAATCGTAACGGAGTGCTTGGTGTAGATGAATCCACTTCAAAGTTTTTGGTGAATACTGCCGATGTAAATATGACCGAAATCCAATTAGGGCAGTTGGCAAAGGACAAAGCTTCCAATCCGCGTGTCAAAGATTTTGCAGCAATGATGGTACGTGACCATTCCAATGCCACCGATAATTTAAAAGCTCTGGCAGCCCAAAAGAATGTTACGTTACCGACAAACGTGAGTGAGGAACATCAAAAGAAAATGGATGAACTGAAGCAAAAAAGCGGTAAAGACTTTGATAAAGCATATATGGACCTGATGGAAGATGGGCACGATGCAACTGTAAAAGATTTTGAAAAAAATATAGATAATAATGATGCAGATGTAAAAGCTTTTGTTGCCAAAATGCTTCCAACACTCAGGATGCATCTTGATTCTGCCACAGCCATAAAAAAAGCTTTGAGATAGATCAACACAAAAATAATGTGAGTTCCGCCACTTTCAGGTAAACAGTAAAGTTTAAAAATTGGTGTTTCCGGAAGATGTAATTGTATAAACAAACAAGGCAGCATAAAAGCTGTCTTGTTTGTTTAGTCGGGATGACTGGATTCGAACCAGCGGCCCCCACGTCCCGAACGTGGTGCGCTACCGGGCTGCGCTACATCCCGAAAAATCAAAATTTATATCTTCCAAAAATCTTTTTATTCCTCTTTTTTTGATTTTGTTTTCAAATTGAATTGCTTCCGTTCTATTTAAACACTCCTGCGTCCACACCAATATCCATGGTTTTCCTTTTAATGTAAACTTACTTTGACACGATTATGTTGCGCAAACCGTTGTTCCATATCTGAAGTACTGCCAACGTAGAATTTTTCAATAGACGTGCTCCATAATATGTAAACATGAAAGTTCATATTTGTCATCGGCCCTGGCGCCGAAGCGCCATGCGCTACCGGGCTGCGCTACATCCCGAAAGCCCAAATTTAATTACAAGAACAATATTTTTTGCAGGTTGAAAAAAATAAACAACTGATCTTCATCAGAACTGTTGCTACAGAACAGCATTCCTTTTTTGTTCTGTTTTTCAGATAGCTTATATGCAGAAGGTTCGGTTTTTATCAATGACAAAGCAAGTGAGTAGGAAATAGATATTCTTTTCAGGTAAATTGAAACCGGTAATTTTGTTCCTTAACCGAATAAACACTTGCTGTATGGAGTACGATTTAACTTCACTGAGCTCCGATGAGTTAATTGCATTATACCACAAGGTAAATACTGAACTAACCCAACAATTCCTTAGCCGTGCTTCCTGGAATGAACAGCAATCACGAATAAATGCACTTAGCAAAATTTCAAAAGAACTTGTGCATAGACAAGTAGATTTCGGGAACAACAAAAGAACCGGATAGCCACATCCTTCAAAATATTTAAGATCTGATAAAGTTGAAAACATTTGCCTTCATCCGACAATAATTTATTGTTGCGCTTGTTTGGTACAAAGTTTGTTGATTGGCAACTGAGCTTCAGAAATAGCCTTGACCATACGAATAATTTTAAGAAGTGCATGATCCCTTCAGGGCTTCAGTGTTGTATGATCCTTCAAGAACGATGATCCATCTATAAATAATTAGCGTACAAATTCTCTTCTACCGTCCGAAACAGACCTATGAAATATACCTGAGGAACTGACGGCCCGCGTCTGCCATCAAGGGCCGTCGTCCTTTGGCTATGTGCTGAAGAGAAAGACTTGTTTTCCTGACCATAGAAAAACACCCACATGCATAACATTTCTATTTCTATCCTTTACCAGGGTATGCTTTTGACGGGTTATGCCCAACCACTCGAAACTTTACAAGATGTTGTGCCATCCATATTACTGATTTACATACAAGGATGGTATCTTGGCAGATTAAGTTATTGTGATAGCAAATGGTCAATGGACCAGCCAATAGACCCGAAGTTTATTGAAGCATTGGGAGGTTATATTCAATCGCATATACAGTCTCTTACGAAGGCGATGAATTACAAAAGAGCTGATGCTGATAATTAAATTTCATTCTGTGGTCTTGAAGGAAATTCCGGCGAATGGACATCTTCCTTTAAAAGTTTTGTGTGCAGGGCAGAAGAAAGTTCACTAAGCGCTTTTCTTCTAATGCTTACTTCATCCCATGAAGTTCCCCTTAGTACGGCTTCTTCCAGTTCCTTTTCTTTTGCTTTGTATAAGCGGTTTAAAACATCCACATCCAGATTCAGCAAATCCATTTTCATGATGTTTATTTTAAAAGTGGATAATGTTACGTTGCACCGGTTAATCACTCCATTAAGAAATCACAGGGAATAATACCGCTGATTTTTTTTATGAATTGCTAGTGCCAATTTATTTGCTTTGATTTTTTGTTTTCGAACCTCCCTCACGATGGCGCCGCTTAGCAATTTGAATTTCAGAATTTCTATTTCCTGCAGATACATTTGTTCTAAAACCTTCACTTCGAGGTTTGCTAAATTTGGGGTCATAGGTAGGTTTTTCGGGTGGACTGCAAGAGCAAATATTATTCCAGTAATCTCCTCAACTATAGCTGTTGAAAATTTATTCGAATGGACCAATGCTTTTCGGTGGAATTGTTTTGAAGAAGCTGACAATTATGTAGAATAAATTTCAAAGATTCTTTTCTCTTCATTATTGATGTGGTTGCTCCGGTGAAAAAATTATATAGAATTATAAGCAGTACTCGGCTTTAATTACAAGCAGGGTTGATTAGTAGAGCAATTTGGTATTCTATTTGAAAATCTTTCACTGAGGAAAGAGAATGAAGGAAACAAACTTGATAAAGCACATTCTGATGGCAGACGATGACAAGGATCATGTCTTACTGTTTAAAAGGATCATCAAACAGGAATATCCTTTTATGCAGATTTCTTATGTGCATGATGGAAAGCAATTGATCCAGTTCCTTCATCTTAATCAGGTGGACCTATTGTTCCTTGACTTGAACATGCCTTGTAAAAACGGTTATGAATGCCTTCGGGAGATCAGAAAAGATCCTTTGCTTAAAGATATTCCTATTATTGTATATAGTGGTTCTGCTCATTTGAGTGATATTCAAAAATCCTTTCTGCACCGGGCAGATTTTTATCTGGTTAAACCTTTTATTACGGATCATTTGAAAACGGCTATTAAAATGATTCTTTCGGTTGATTGGAAGAATGATCCGCCGATCAAAAGACATTATTTCATTAATAACAGTTTTGTTCCTTATACGGCATCGTAGAATAGTTACAAGTCTCGCCCTGGCAGTTAACTACTTTGAATGGTTCTGCGTCCAAAATCCTTTCGCATCAGGCATTGGCTTTAAAATTGTCTTTAGTAAAAAAACAACGTGCTGATGAAATTTGAGAATACATTGCTTCTTGTAGATGATGATGCTGATGACAGAGCCATGCTCAAAGAAGCTTTAAAAGATTTAAATGTAGATCATGAATTGATAGAAGCCCAGGATGGTATGGATGCTTTACGCAAACTTCAGGAACTTTCAAGAGTGGGGAAACTGCCATGCCTTATTGTGCTTGATATAAACATGCCTAAAATGGATGGGAGAGAAACCTTTATTTCCATCAGGAACGATAGTGGGCTCGCTAAAATTCCAATTGTTATTTTCAGTACCTCGGATAGTATGCTTGACAAAACCTTCTTTCAGCATCATAACACCGCTTATTTTGTTAAGCCTATAAATTTTACAGAACTTAAAAAGACTGCATCAAGATTAATAAACGTTTGCTATCACAATGCAAACAAATCAGAGTAACTGATAATTGCTTTGCTTCGCTTTCCATTTTACTGCAAACGCAGTCCGTATTCTTATGTGTGGCCGCCATCTTGATCAGAGCCAGATGTCATACTCGCTGCAATCAGTTCTGCAATGTCCATCACTTTCACCTCTGCTTCTTTCTCTGCCGCCTTCACGCCATCGGTGAGCATGGT
>JAICTW010000765.1 GCA_025936195.1 Flavisolibacter sp. | reverse complement strand
TTTCAAATCTTCAAAAGAAAAAAAAAATACCTATAAAAAATTGGAAGAAGGAAGGGTGGACATTATTATTGGAACACATGCTTTATTAGGAAAAGAAGTAAAGTTCAAAGATCTTGGCTTACTGATCATTGACGAAGAACAAAAATTCGGCGTAGCCCATAAAGAAAAAATCAAAACGCTTCGCACCAATGTTGACGCCTTAACACTAACCGCTACACCAATTCCCCGTACGCTTCAATTTAGTTTGATGGGAGCAAGAGATCTTTCTATTATTAACACGCCTCCTCCAAACCGTCAACCCATTCAAACTGAAGTACGCGTATTTAATCACGATTTTATTCGCGATGCCATTTATTTTGAAACCGAAAGAGGTGGACAGGTTTTCTTTATTCATAATCGTGTTCAAGGTTTAGCGGAGATGGCAGCACTGATCAAAGGCCTTTGTCCCGATTTAAGCATTGGCTTTGCTCACGGGCAAATGGAAGGGCATGAGCTGGAAGAACGCATCATGGATTTCATTGACAAAAAATATGACGTGCTGGTTTGTACCAATATTGTAGAAAGCGGCGTGGATATTCCAAATGTGAACACCATCATCGTTAACAATGCACATCAATTTGGCTTAAGTGATTTGCACCAGTTGCGTGGACGTGTTGGCCGCAGCAATAAAAAAGCGTTTTGTTATTTGATGGCTCCTCCAATGAGTACGCTTCCTGCTGATTCAAGAAAGCGTTTGCAAACCCTGGAACAACATAGTGAATTGGGAAGTGGTTTTCAAATTGCCATGCGTGATTTGGATATTCGGGGTGCAGGAAATATGCTGGGTGGTGAACAAAGTGGTTTCATGGCGGAAATAGGATTCGAGATGTACCAGAAAATTTTGGATGAAGCCATTCGCGAATTGAAACGTACCCAGTTCAAAGAATTATTTAAAGAAGAAATTTCGAAGCAGGATGATTTTGTTCAGGATTGTACCATTGATACCGATCTTGAGATTTTGATCCCTGATGGTTATGTAGAAAATATTACAGAACGTTTATCGCTTTATTCAAGACTGGATAATTGCGAAACCGAAGAAGAATTACAGGCAATGGAGCAGGAACTGATTGACCGCTTCGGCCCATTGCCCGCAGAAGTGCAGGAATTATTTATTACTGTTCGCTGCCGAAAGCTTGCCGTTGAATTTGGTTTTGAGCGAATGATATTAAAGAATGATTCTCTTAAATGCTACTTCATTAATAAACCTGATTCTCCTTACTTTGAATCGGATGTCTTCAACAATGTTTTACAATACCTCCAAACCGGAACCAACAAAGCAAGATTGAAACAAGTTGGAAAATTGTTTATGATTGTGGTGGAACCGGTAAAAGATATGCAGGACGTTTATGGTTTTCTCAAACGCATGCATGATGATATCACTGCAAAAAAACAAACTGAAAAATTTGTCTGAACTTATTTCAGAAAATAACAGAGACTAAATTGCAGTACACGGTTTGAGCCAAGGTTTGCTTCTCCGCCTGCTGTTCCGCTTTGGCTGGCACCATCCAATAAATCTTTAAGTCCATAATTATACCTGAGGTCAATTGCCAATTTTTTAAAATTGTAAGCTAATCCTAAATCTGCACCCAAATCAAAACTTTCATAAAAGTCAGTTATGTCCTTAGTGGTGCCATCAATTTCCGATTTGGCCGAAAGCAAACGACCGATCTCCGGGCCCAGCTTAATTGAAAAATTAGGAGCAATGCGATACCCAATTAAAACAGGAAGATTAATATAGTTCAGGTTTAATTTGG
>JAICTW010000566.1 GCA_025936195.1 Flavisolibacter sp. | reverse complement strand
TGCCAGATAAAAAATGCCATCATTGACAAAAACTGCCGCATTGGTGATGATGTAAAAATCATTGGCGGCAATCATTTGGAAGATGGCGATACGCCGCTTTATACCGTTCGTGAAGGAATTATTGTATTGAAAAAAGGAGCAATTGTGCCAAATGGATTTACGATTGGAGTGTGAGGACGTGAGATTAAGAGAGTTTATGTTTACAGTTAACACTCTTATCTATTGGCTTCACAATAGTAGTTTGTTGCAAACGAATCTATTTGTTAGATGCATTCAGATTTTTAAAACTTTTTCTGTTTGATCAGTTAAGAACTGTTCTTTACATTGGTGCAACCAATGATTTGAAACAAAGAATACAAGAACACTATTCTCAAAGAGGACAGAAAGCGTCTCTCACAGAAAAAGTATCATGCCTATTATTTGCTTTATTATAAACCGCATCAATATATCAACGACGCTATTGCCAGAGGCTATGTAAGAGAAAAGAAAATGAAACGCATTAATGATGCAATCCCTCTCTTAAATTTTAAAATAAAGAACTTTTTGGCACATGGCCGCCTAAAGAAATCGAAAGCCGTTTATAATTCAGCAATCAGGTGCTTCGTGCCTCAGCATGACAACAATCCATAACGACAGTTTAACCAGCTTTCAATGCACGGTCTTATTTGTTACTACTCAGCTCTTCCTAAATTGCATTCCTAATTATCTTGCCATGCAAAAAATCAGGAGCTTGTTTCTTTTTGTTATCGTTGTCATAACCTCGCAATGTTTTTCACAGCAATTATTTATTCCAAAAAACATACAGGCGGCTTATCAAAAACAAACCCGTTCCACTGATGGAAAGCCTGGAAAGAATTATTGGCAGAATACTGCTGATTATATTTTGAATGTGAATTTCGATCCTGCAACAAGACTGCTTTCCGGTGTTGCCGATATTCAATACATCAATAACAGTTCGGACACTTTGAAACAAATCTGGTTCAAGCTCTATCCCAATTTGTATAAGAAGGGTTCTCCACGGGAATCTAAAATTTCTCCTGAAGATATTACCGATGGAGTAAGCATTGATTCCATGTGGGTGAACGATCAATTAATTGACAAAAGGAAATTCAATATTGATGCAACGAATATGATCCTCGGGCGGCAGTCCATTGCTCACGGACAATCCATTCATTTCAAAATAAATTATCACTACACGCTCAACAAAGGTTCGCACATACGCACCGGCGAAATTGATCCAAACGCGGATTTTGTTGCTTATTTTTTTCCACGTGTCGCGGTGTATGATGATATTGACGGATGGAACCGTTTTCCTTACAATGGCACGCAGGAATTTTATAACGACTTCTGCCATTTTGATGTGAACATTACTGTTCCGAAAAATTTTGTAGTATGGGCAACAGGTGAACTTCAAAATACTGATGAAGTGTTCAACCCTGTTTACCAGCAAAGAATCCATCAGGCGGAAACCAGCGACGGGATCACTACCATTATTGATACAACCGATCTCAAGCAAGCCATCACTACAGATCATCTGTTAAACACCTGGCATTTTGTTGCGAATAATGTAACGGATTTTGTTTTTGCCACCAGCGATCACTACATCTGGAAATCAACATCATTGACCGTTGATCCTGTTACCAAACGAAGAACAAGAGTGGATGCAGTTTTCAATCCCAAACACAAAGACTATTTTGAAGTGGTCAATGATGCCAGGAAAACAGTGGAAGCGATGAGCTATCGTTTTCCCAAATGGCCCTATCCTTATCCGCATGAAACAGTGTTTGATGGACTGGACCAAATGGAATACCCAATGATGGTGAATGATAATCCGGTGGAAGCAAGAGATGAAAGCATTGAACTCACCGACCACGAGATCTTTCATACCATGTTCCCTTTTTACATGGGCATTAACGAAACCAAGTATGCATGGATGGATGAAGGCTGGGCAACCATGGGTGAATGGCTCATCTCGCCGATGATTGATTCCACTATTGTTGATGAGTACGGAGTAGCTCCTTATGCTATGAATGCAGCAACAGAAGCTGATCTGCCCATTATTACTTTATCAACGCAGTTATCGGGTACTTCTTATTTCCTCAATTCTTATCCAAAGCCTGCCTTTGGTTATTTGTTTGTAAGAGATATGCTGGGCGATAGCTTATTCACAAAAGCTCTTCATTACTATATTCAGCAATGGCATGGCAAACATCCTATGCCTTATGATTTTTTCAATTGTATGAATGCTGGCTCAGGCAAAAACCTGAACTGGTTCTGGAAGCGCTGGTTCTTTGATAATGGTTATCCTGACCTGGCGATCACTTCAGTAACGAAAAAATTAAAGTCGTACAACATTGTCATTACTTCCAAAGGAACAAAGCCTGTGCCTGTTGATCTTACCATCAGTTTTGCAGATAGAACCACTTCTCAAATTCATCGCTCCGTTGAAGTATGGGAGAAAGGAAACACATCTGTTACAGTGATTGTGCCTGCCACACAAAAAATATTGAAAGTAGAATTGGGAAGCACTTATGATGTGGACAGCAACAAAGCAGATAATATTTTTATTGCCAAATAAGTTGTGTGAATCTGTTAGCTAAAGCGGCATAAATTTTTTATTGTTCTATAAAAAACTGTATGGAACCTCGTAACAATTTCAACAATAAAAATCAACAAGGCAGACACGAACATCCTTTGCCCAATGAAATCAGCAAAGAGGAGAAAAAGCAAGTGAGGCACGCGCATGAGGAAGCAGAAAAAGATATGAATGAAGATGCTGAATTAACTGCACACAGTCCCAACGACGACCTGGACGAAGGTGAGACTGCAAGATTAGGTGAAGACAATACAGATATTGTTTAATTGTTGAATCGCAGCAGTTAGCAAATGGTTGGTTGAACAGGAATTTCAGATATTATTTTTT
>JAICTW010000811.1 GCA_025936195.1 Flavisolibacter sp. | reverse complement strand
CGCCGGTTTTGCCACGCCAGGTTTCCAGTTGAACCGGTTCCCACAACTTATTTTTTGCAGAACGGTAGGCGGCATCTAAAATCGCATTCACCACATAACCGTCGTAAAAGCTTTCTTTTGGTTTCATTTTTTTTTCAAAGGCGCTGAACATATCCATGAACATGTGGTTGTAACCTAACTCGTTCAACTCATCGCCAACAGGAAATAACCAGCCGCTATTGCTTTCTGCTTTTTCGGCAAGATAATCTGCACTCTTTCCTGTGGTGAACATTTCAAAACCGGTGCGTAAAAAACTATTGATCCAGATGGTACCTTCGGTGCCCATTACTTCATCACGCAAATCCAATCCTCCTCTGAAGGTCCAACTCACTTCAAACTGTCCGATGGCGCCGTTCTCATATTTTACCAAACCAATGGCATGATCTTCCGCATCAATAGGTTTCACCTGTGTATCGGCCCAGCACATTACTTCAATTGGTTTAATGTCTTTGCCAATATAACTGCGTGAAATCTCCACGCAATGACAACCCAGATCTAAAATGCACCCACCACCGGCTTGCTCCAAATCCCAAAACCAATCGCTGTGCGGACCAGGATGTGTTTCTCTTGACTTAGCCCAAAGAATTCTTCCGAGTGCTCCGTGCTGCACGGTTTCAAACGCTTTCAAAAACTTGGGAGTATATACAAGGTCTTCGAGATAGCCATTGAAAATGCCTGCTGCTTCTGCGGCTTCCAGCATGCGTTTGGCTTCCTCAGCATTACGGCCCAATGGTTTGGTAGTGATCACTGCTTTTTTATGTTGGCAGCAAAGTATTACCGCTTGTTCGTGTAAATTATTGGGAAGTGCAATGCAAACCATATTCACATCGGGATTAGCAATAGCTTTTTCCATGTTGGTTGTCCAATGCGACACCTCATAATCATCAGCAAATTTTTTGGCGGATTCTTCTCTTCGCGAATAAACACTGACGATCTTGTCGCCGCTTCTGTTTCCCTGAATAGAGTCTGCATAAAAGCGTCCGATAAATCCGGAGCCAAGCATAGCAAGCCTGATCATAGTTGATGGTTTATGTGCAATGTAATTTACATTATTCAATCATCCGGCCTTTGCTATATTGAATTTTGTTGTGGTTGTGATTGTTGAATTTATTTTATCGGCGAAATGGTTTAGAGGTTTGAGTTTGGAAGTAATTTTTCTTTTTTGTTTGAATAGTTTTTTAGAATAAAGTTGAAAGATGATGTACTTAGCTGTATTGCTACTGTCAACACCTGTTGCAGCCTGTGGTGCAGCAGGCGCCATCGCACCCTTGTGCTGAAGCAATTTCATTGAGCATTGTGGAAGTGTCTTTAAAATATTCAACGGTTATTTATTCGAAGAGTTTAGCGCCGCGGAGGACACAAAGAAGAGGCAAAGATCGCAATGGAAGTTCTTCACAAAGGTTTGCGTTCTCTTCCCTCTCCGAACGGCTAATCCTTACCCAAAATTTAAGGTTTTATAATTTCATAAATACTTACTGCATCACATAGTTTTTGATAACCGAGCCACACTGTTTTTAATCCTGGCGGTCCATCGGATTTTCTTCCCAGATGACCGCCTAATTTTCCT
>JAICTW010000372.1 GCA_025936195.1 Flavisolibacter sp. | reverse complement strand
TGATGTTTGATTGAAGCCATCCATGGAAATAACTAAAGTGCAGCCATTTGAAAGGATCGAGATCGAATTTGATAAAGGGGAATGAAGGTGCCCTTCCGGATAAGGCAATATTTCCACCTATGCCATAGCCCCAGGAAAGATTTTCCTGGCCTATTGAAAGAGCACCATTGGACCAGCGATATCCAATATTATAATTGAGATTGCTGTAGTTGATCAAACGATTATTTTCAATAGTAGGGACAACAGCTTCCGCAGGAGAAAACGATGCAATATGCAATAAGGTATCGCCTTTGTCGGTGTTGTCGCGGAAAGAAAAATTGAATCCCCATCTTTTTCCAAAATAACCCGCCACTCTGATCCCTGAAAAATATTGAACATTGTGTTTATCACCTGCCTTTAAAACCTGCAAACCAATTAATGGATCTACAAAAATCTTTGTCTGCCCATGATCAAACCTTGCTACACGAAACCGGTTAGCAGCATCCTTTTTGAAAAGGATATTTACTTCACTGGTTGAATCGGGATCATCGAACGAATATTCCTGCTGATAAAAATTTAATTCTTTTATATCAACATTTGATAGTTGGTCTTTTACAGTGGAGAGTTTGCTCAGTGCAAAAGCAATCTCTTTGCGGTCAAGCGGCAGTTGATAATCCTTCCATCTTATCAATCCTTTTTCCGCCATGCGGTATAAATAATCGTAGACACCGGAACTGACGGGCTCATTTACCTGAGCACTGCTTTTTATGGTTAGTCCAAGGATACAGAAGAAGAGAAAAATTTTTTGAAAAAACGCTGAACGTTTACTGTAATGCACCATTCTACTAATATTAGTTTCCACTGTTTAATCGTCAAAACTACCGTTTTCCTGTTGAACTGATTATCCGTTTTCAACCAGGGTGATCCTTGAACTGCCTGCACATAAGTTTCTAAATAAAATCTCGTTTTCTTTCAACAAATTATCTTTTAGAAATTGTCCACAAAATTGAATGCTCCACTCAATTTCAGTAATTTGCCGCACCATCTTATTTGATAAAACCGGCCCACCCTTCTGTAAACCCATCAACCTTTCAATCAAACCATATCAATATGCAACATTTAAAAATGCTGGTCTGTTGTGCAGTAGCCGTTTCTGTTGTAACCGCTGCAAACAGTCAGGGATTTCTGAAAAAAATCAAGGAGAAGGCAGACCAGGCAGCCGACAAAATCCTTGAGCCCAAATCGGACAACTCCAATAACAATGCAAACAGCAACAATGCAGACATGTCATCGGGCAATCAAAAAGGAAAGCCTGCTAACAAAGGTGGAGAAGGATTAATAATGACACCACCCAATGTGAATGACAATCTTACTGCGGCAGAAACCTCTTTCAAAACCGGAGCGTATGGCGATACCCGGTATGCTGTTCGGCAGGCATTGCTTGGTGTGGAAATGGAAATCGGCAAAAAAATTTTAAGCGGTTTACCAGAAAGCATTTCCGGAATGAAAGAAGATTCAACTTCCGACGAGGTAACCAGTTCCGGTTGGGGCAATGGTTGGGCAGGTTTAACCATAAAAAGAAATTACAATCTGGATGATAAGCAATTGAACTTTACGATTTCGAATAACGCCGCAATGATGCAAGCCGTCAATTTATATTTCGCTAATACCGGCTACACGCAGGCAGGTAATGGTAATCAAAACCAAAAGCAAACAAGAGTTCAAAATGAAAAGGCACTGATTGAATACGACGCGAGTTCCGGATTCAAATTAAGTGTGCCGGTAGGGCAAACCACTTTGCTGGTTTATGAAGGCGTCAACTTTGCCAATGAACAGGATTTTATGAATGCCGTAAACCAAATCAATATTGCATCCATTAAGCAACAACTTGGAGAAAAATAATCCATTCACAACAATGCACACAATATGAAAAAAATAATTTTTTTGTTTATAGTCATTACCCTGTGCAGCCAATCCAAAGCACAGGAATTTGCCAAATATTTATCCGATGCCAAAAGCGCTTATGCTTCAGGAAAGTTGGATGATTCGAGACTTGCTATGCAGCAAATGCTGCAGGAACTTGATATCATTACAGGGAAAGAAGTTTTGAAAATGCTTCCGGCTAAAATGGGCGATAAACCTGCTAATAATAAAAATGATGAGGTATCAGGTTCTTCAGGATATTATGGAGTGACCATTCATCGTGAATATGGAACAGTGGATTCCACCAATATCAATCTGAAGATCATCAGCAATTCTCCTTTGATCACTTCTATCAACGCTTTACTTTCGGTACCATTCATTGGTGCCACGGGTGATAACAAGGTTGTAAAGATCAATGGCTATAAAGCGCTTATTCAAAAGCAAACAGGCGACAACGATAAAGTGGATTATGATTTGCAGCTTCCGTTAAACAATGCGCTTATTACATTGCATGCACCCGGATATTCATTGGACGATGTGGTAAAAATGGCGAATACGCTGCCAATAGAAAACATGGCGAAAACGTTGCAGTAAGAAAATCAGAAAGAACAGAAATACGCCTGGAACATAAAGATGATGGCGTAATAAATAATGGACAAAGCACCGAGTGCAATGCCAATGATGGATAAAATAAATCCGGCGTTCAGCAGGTCATAACCTTCATAAAGATGTGGCGATCGTTTATACAAATTACGTCCTTCTTTTGAAAGCAATAAGCCGACGATGCCCAGAATTAAACCAATGCCGAGGCAGGAAAAAAGAACAGAACAGATGCCCAAAACAAAAACAGCTGTACCATTTGGCAGAGGCATTCGGGAATCGTAAAAAATATCTCTTCTTGTATCTTCCATTGGAAGGCAATATAAATGTTAATGGACAATTTGTAAGCAGTGACGCAAACTTCAGGAGAAATATTTTAATCAGGTAAGGACAAGTGTTTTAATAATGCTTAAGAATTCAAACAGTAATGTCCGCTTTACAAGGCGGACATTACTGTTTATTCTTTTCAGGAATATTGATTCATCTTCTTATTTAAGCGATTGCATCACCTCATTCGATTGTCTTTTAAACCAAATTATTACTACAGTTTACCAATTATTGAAGAAACGAAAAAAGGAAAATCTTATGAAGTAATTTCGACTCTTAAAAATTAATTCAATACTTAGCGTATGATTGAAAAAATAAACTGGAATGAAGTGCTCACGGAAGAAGTCAACGCTTCCATGTCGCGGCAAATTATTTGCGGTGAAAAGCTGATGATCGCCAGAATGAAATTCAAAGACGGATTTGTAGTGCCGCTTCACTCCCATCATCACGAACAGGTAACACAGGTTCTTTCGGGACAAATGCGTTTTTGGTTTGGTGAAAATAAAGAACAGGTGATGGATTTGCATGCGGGCGATGTGGTTGTCATTCCATCTAATCTTCCACACGAAGCACTGATGATTGGTGAAGTGGAAGAAATAGATACCTGGGCGCCGCCGCGTCAGGATTGGTTAGACAAAACAGATGATTACTTAAGAAAATAAATATGGAACTCGGAATAAAAAACAAAATTGCTTTTGTTGCTGCTTCTTCCCAGGGATTGGGAAAAGCCGTTGCAACCGAATTGGCACGCGAAGGTGCAAAGGTTATTATCAACGGACGTAATAAAGAAAAACTGGAAAACACAAAGCAGGAAATAGAACAACAAACCAATGGAGAAGTGTTGGCTCTTGTGGGTGATCTTTCTATTTCCAGTGAAAGGGAACAACTGATTAAAGAGGCGCTACAGAAATATAATTCCATTGACATTTTAGTAACCAATACCGGCGGCCCGCCGTCCGGAAAATTTGAATCTTTCAAAGAAGAAGATTGGGACAACGCTTATAAAAGCTTATTGAAAAGCGCTGTTGGTTTGATCAATGGATTTTTGCCCGGCATGAAAGAAAAACATTGGGGAAGAATTATTGCCATCACCTCCCAGGCAGTGAAACAACCTGTAAGCAATTTGGTATTGTCGAATTCAGTAAGAGCTTCTGTTACCGGTTTAATAAAAACGCTTTCCAATGAACTGGGACAATTCAACATTACAGCAAACAGTGTAATGCCGGGTTATACGGAAACGAACAGGCTGAAACATTTAGCGGGAAACAATCCTT
>JAICTW010000156.1 GCA_025936195.1 Flavisolibacter sp. | reverse complement strand
TAGATCAATGGCAGTTCTACATTTTCAAACACGGTCAGTTCATCAATCAAATTAAAGCTTTGAAAAACGAAACCAATATTGCGTTTGCGAAGATCAGCCCTCTTGCGTTCATTGAAATGCGCCACTTCAATTCCATTGAACAAAAAACTTCCTGAATCAGGATCATCCAACAGGCCAAGTATATTCAATAATGTGGATTTTCCACAACCGGATGGTCCCATTACGGCAACAAATTCTCCATCATGCACGTCAATGGAAAGTTTGTTCAGGGCAACGGTTTCCACGTCTTCGGTGCGGTAAATCTTTTCGAGGTTTCTGATCTTTATCATTGTGTTGATTTTATATGATGACTTAAATACCTGAATGGTGAATTGTCAATGGTGAATTCAGTATTTCCGAATTATTTATTTTTCCTTCGATAGTTGATATCAGCATCTCTATTGGTTAAAATTGAAATAATAACCCTGATGGGATGATATCAACCGAAGCAGCTTCAATACTACCAACTTTTGCTATTGCTGTCTTCGCGTGACATTTACATGCCTTCTTTGCTTTAACAACATTTATTGTATGCGTTGGAGCTGAATTGATGCCGCAAAGAAGAATGATCAAAAGCAATAATTTCATAACAGTGGTTTTTTATCGTGAAACGTGAATTGAAGAGTTCTTTAGTTAACGGATTTCCTGCGATAACCTGATTCAAAAGAACTTTACTTCATTGAAGGATTTGCCGGTGGCAAATCCTTACATAATTTCATTCAACGAATGCTCCGGCTCTGAACTCCCAACTGAAAACTGCCAACTGCAAACTGTAAACTCTTTTAAAGAACGTTCACTTAATTTTCTCACGCACTACTTGCCACTTGCTACTCACTACTCGCTCCACTCACTTCTTCAACACCAGTTCCTGCATATTTCCGTAATTCTCATAACTTGACGTTACTACTTTATCACCTGGCTTCAACCCTGAAAGCACTTCATAGTAATCCGGATTTTGACGGCCCAGTTGCACATCTACTTTGTAAGCCGTCTTCCCATCGTTATCTAATTTAAATACCCAGTTACCACCTGTTTGCTGATAGAATCCACCTTTTGCCAATAACAAGGCTTGTGTTTCATCACTCAATGCCAAACGAATTTGCAGGGTTTGTCCGCGACGAATTCCTTCAGGCACTTTATCCATGAATTGCATATCCACCTGGAAACGTCCGTTGTTTACCTGCGAATACACTTTTGTTATTTTCAACTTGTAATCATTTCCGGCAAAAGAAGTTTCGCCCGTTAAGCCAATCACTACTCTTGATAAATAGTGTTCGTCCACATCTACCCGTACTTTATATCCACTCAACACATCAACCTGTCCAAGACGTTCGCCTTTATTCTTATTTTGCCCGATCTCTGCATCGAGTGAAGTCAGTTGCCCGTCAATGGGTGCACGAACAATTAAATCACCTACTTTTTTACGCATCACATTCAATGCGTTTTGTGATCCGTTGTACGATTGCTGCGCCTGCGAGACCTGTTGTGCATTGGAAAGGGAATCCTGTTTCAGCAACTGTCGTGTAAGCTTTGCCTTTTCCAAATAATAATTGTAATTGTTCTCTGCCTGTTTGTATTCCTGCAAGCCAATTGCTTTCTGATCGTACAAATATTTGTCGAGATCATAAACCCTCTTTGCTTCTTTGAAATCGCTTTCCACATCCGTCATTTGATTGAGCTTGTTCACGGTATTTTGTTGTGCTGCATTGCGGGAGATCTGCATTTGAGTGAGAAGGTTATAAACAGATGTCTGTTGATTTACTAAATTCAATTCAATATCTGTATTGGACAAACGCAGGATAGGTTGGTCCTTTTTTACAAACGATCCGTCTTCAACATATTTCTCTTCTACCCTTCCGCCTTCTACGGCATCCAAATAAATAGTGGTAACCGGAAGCACAACTCCATTAACCGGAATGAATTCCTGGAAAGGTCCTTTTGCTACTTCACTAACCGTGATGCGTTCGGGATCAACATTCAGCTTGGCTTTTCCCGAAGTGAAATAAATGCTGGCGGCGATCAATACAACCACACCGGCAATTCCGGCAATGGTCATGATACGTTTGCTACTCCATTTCTTTTTTTCAATTTTTCTATCCACGGTGGTTAGTTTTTTAAGAACCATCCCACAGTCAGTTCTGCGGGATGGTTCATTCACATGCAGAAACTTGCTTTCCTTAAAGGAATCCAATGCCAGAATTTGACGTTTATGGGAATCAATAGGTTACAGAATTTGCAATCTACGAAAATGTTCGTTAACGTACAGATGATGTCCGTTTTTGATACAGTTCATATTAAGAGAGTAAAATGCAATGCTCATTTTCAAAACTTTGTATTACGGCATAGTTGTAGATTCGCCACGAATAGTTTGTAGTTTGAAGTTTGAAGTTGTCAACAGGCCTGCCGTTCAGGTGAAATGTTGTCCTTCCATGCAAGCCGAACTACAAACTGTAAACTACAAACTTCAAACTGAACATGTCTTTAAAAACTGCTTCTGTTTTAGTGATTGATGATGATATGGATGTGCTGACCGCTGTCCGTTTATTATTGCGGCCCGAGGTGAAAGAAATTGTTACTGAAAAAAATCCGGAGAACCTGCGTTCCATTTTATCAAAGCAGAATTTTGATGTCATTCTTCTGGACATGAATTTCAACAGCTCTATTAACACGGGCAATGAAGGAATTTTCTGGCTAAAAAAAATTAAGGAATTCCGTTCCGAAGCGGCTGTTGTTATGATCACGGCCTACGGCGATATTGATCTCGCGATCCGTTCCTTAAAAGAAGGCGCATTTGATTTTGTGGTAAAGCCCTGGCACAATGAAAAATTACTCGCAACCATTAAAGATGCCATTAAAAGAAAAGAAAACAAGGGTTTTGCTCCATTGGCCACTTCTTCCATTTTTGAAACAGAACTGTTAGGCGAATCGGAAGTGATGCAGGATATTTTTTACAAGATCCAAAAGATCGCTCCTACGGATGCTAATATTTTAATTCTGGGTGAGAATGGAACCGGAAAAGAACTGATCGCAAAAGCTATTCATCATTTCTCGCACCGCAGCACCAAACCTTTTATTAAAGTAGACGTCGGCGCTTTAACGGAATCGCTTTTTGAAAGTGAATTATTTGGTCACAAAAAAGGAGCTTTTACTGATGCAAGGGAAGACCGCACGGGAAGGTTTGAAAGCGCCAACACCGGAACACTTTTTTTGGATGAGATCGGGAATATTTCCCTGCATCAGCAGGCAAAGCTTTTAAGTGTTTTGCAAAATCGCCAGGTCATTCGTTTGGGAACCAATGAACCGGTTCCAATTGATATTCGTTTGATCTGCGCCACCAATATTCCATTACCGGAGCTGGCCAATGAAAACCGTTTCAGAAAAGATTTGATCTATCGCATTAACACGGTGGAAATTGTAGTGCCACCATTACGCAAACGTGAAGGCGATATTCTTTTACTGGCAAAACATTTCAGTAAAGTGTATAGCAGTAAATATTTAAAGCCCGATTTAAGCTTTGATAAATTGGCCACAGAAAAATTGATGAATTATCACTATCCGGGCAATGTCCGCGAGTTGCAATACACCATTGAAAGAGCCGTGATCATGGCAGAAGACACAACGCTTTCTGCAAGGGATATTATCTTTTCACCAATTGAATCGGCGCCGGCACAAAGGGAAGAAGTACATACTAATTTGAGCGCTGTTGAAAAGAATACAATTTTGCGTGTCATTGAAAAAAACAATGGCAATATTTCCAAAGCAGCAAAGGAGTTGGGAATTACTAGAACGGCATTATACAGAAGGTTGAGTAAGTATGATATTTAAGACCTCGCCCCCTGTCTCCTAAAGGGGGACTTAGGTGGAAGAGTTTTTTTTTCAATCTTTCTTAGAGCAGGGTGAGTTCTATACTTTGTTTGAATAGTTCTTTAAAAGTTAGTCGAATGATTTTGTAGTTATCTGTATTGCTAATTTGAAAGTCACAATGGCGGCAATTCATATAAACTGAGAGCAATCAGGTGAGATAACTATTCACGACTAAATTGGAATTATGAATTTTCCATCTTACCTGCTTCCAAAATCCTGTGTCCAGTAATCTCCCACTCTTGCCACACCAAATTCTTTAAAATTCTTGTTCATGATATTAGCACAATGGCCGGGACTATTCAGCCATCCTTTTACAATCTCCTGCTCGCTTCGATAACCTTCGCCAATGTTTTCACCATAAAATTTCCAGCTATATCCTGCACTTGTAATGCGTTCACCGGCGCCGGAACCATCCGAACCAATATGGCTGAAGTATTTTTTTTGAAACATATCATTGCTATGATCGTAAGCAGCTTTCTCCAACTGATCATTCCAGGTTAGTGCTGGTGACGGAGCATAGTACGTGTTTCCGCAATTACACCCTTTCTTCCTGGCATCATTTACCAGGTTCAATAAAACGGTTTTGTTTACAGTTGATGAAAAAGATTGAACAGGATTAACCGGAGTAGAATCTTTGACGCAGGATGTACAAAGTGCAAAAACAACGGAAAGGAACAACATGATGCATTTCATATTTAAGCTGAATCATTAACTGCACTACAACCGCGAATATTGCACCGCTATTCGTTAAAATGTCTTAAAGAGTTCACGAGTTGGCAAGTTGAGTAATACCAAACTCGTGAACCCGTAAACTTGAGAACTCGTGAACTTAGATTGTTGAACTACCTATCATTTCTTCTTATTTCCCTCCTGCGGTACTTCCCTGTTCATCTCTTCAATATCAACCGGGTGCTGCCAATCGCCTAATAAATATTCGCTGAAGTAATCGGCCATCTTCCAGAAGAAATATTCCTGCATATCGGCATAGCCGTGACGTTGTCCGGGCAATAGCAATAAATCAAAACGCTTGTTGGCTCTGATTAATGCATTGGCCATGCGAATGGTATTTGCGGGATGCACATTATTATCAATATCACCTGTGGTCAACAATAAATGTCCTTTTAAGTTTTTGGCAAGATCAGGATTCTTGTCAATACTGTAAGCAAATGTCGTATCACCTTTATCACTGATCGTTTCTTTCACTCCATGATGCTTTTCGCTCCACCAGCGATTGTAAATACTGTTGTCATGATTACCTGATGAAGAAACCGCCACTTTAAAAAAGTCTGGATATACCAACATAGCGGCAGTGCTCATAAACCCTCCACCGGAGTGACCATAAATTCCTACACGGTCAATGTCAATAAAAGGATAGCGGTCAGCCAATTGTTCAACAGCCGCTTTTTTATCGGCCAAACCATAATCTCTTAAATTTCCGTAACCATAATTATGATACCATTTACTGCGGCTGGGATTACCTCCACGATTACCAACAGTAACCACAATGAATCCCAATTGTGCCAGGCGGTCAACCCGGTCCATGGAACGGCTGAAGGAACTGTTCACCGCTTCTGTCTGCGGGCCTGGATACACATACTCGATGATGGGATATTTTTTGGTGGAATCAAAATCAAAAGGTTTGTACAACACACCATATAAATCCGTTATGCCATCATCTGCTTTTATTTTAAACGTTTGAGGGAATTTATATCCGGTGGCAAACAATGAGGAAAGATCGGCTGTTTCCATGTCCATGATCTTTCTTCCTTCACTGTTGTACAAAGTTGATTTCGGAACCGTATTCACCCTTGAATAATTATCAACGTAAAACTGTTCGTTATCATCCATACTTGCATTGTGATCAAAATCGCCTGCATTCAACAAACGCAAATTGCTTCCGTCAAAATTGATGCGGTACAAATGCAGATAGTAAGGATCTTCATTGGCCTCTCTTCCCGCAGCAGTGAAATACAACACTCTTTTCTTTTCATCAATGCCCACAATGTCCTCGCAATGGAAAGGTCCTGATGTGATTTGATTTTTCAAATTGCCATTACCATCATATAAATAAAAATGAGCCCAGCCATTCCGCTCACTCCATTCAATAATTTCATTACCATTGTTCACCAGGCCCGGTCTTCTTGTTTCAACATAAGTGTTTAACCTTTCAGGAATCAATGTTTTTACATCACCTGTATTGATATCTACCGTGCATAAATCAATACGTTTCAGGTCGCGGCTTGTTCTGGTGAAATAAAATTTATTATTGGTGCCAAGCCATACCAAAGGTCGCCAGTCATCGTCCCTTGAACTTTGCAGCGGACGTGCATTCCAAACATTGATGTCCTGGTCCTTGAATTGTTTTACGTTAAGTTCTTTGTATGTTTTTGTTGAGTTGTCAAACAAAATCACATAAGCAACAGGTGCTTCTTTTTCGCCGGGCATCCAATATTTATAGGTTTCTAAAGTAGGACGTGGTTCTGCAATACTGTTGATCACCCAAAGATCTTTTACCGCTCTTGCATCGGTACGCACCAGGGCAAAATGCTTAGAGTCGGGGCTCCAATAAACAAAGGAAGGTTTGCGTTTGTTTTTATTTTTTCCCTTGTCAATATTGGTTTCGCCATTGCCACCCAAAACGCTTTCATTGCTGTAGCTGAAATTTTCAACGCCATCTTTTGTT
>JAICTW010000571.1 GCA_025936195.1 Flavisolibacter sp. | reverse complement strand
TCGCAAGGTGCTACAATCAGATCATCATCTTCCGTATGTGTTCTGCTGGGAATTCGGAAAAAAGAAAGAATAAAGATCAGCAATCCCGTTATGCCAATAGCAATTAACCAACCCAGTATCGGATGACTTGGAATGATCAGGAAAATGGTAAGCAATAACACCACCGCAACCACTACGG
Organism: Flavisolibacter sp.; assembly: GCA_025936195.1. The sequence continues at coordinate 2,717 of JAICTW010000571.1, read as the reverse complement.
TGGTGATCAAAATAGTAGCAAGTCCTTCTTTGTGTAATCTCATCTTTTGAATTGAGGGGCAAAATTAGGGAGAGATTAGTATGTAGCCAGCACTATTACTACTATTAAGGTTTTGTTGTAGCCTGTGGCGCAGTAGGCGCCATCACTCACTTCAATGCTCAGCAACTCTATTGAGCATTGTGGAAGTGTTCTCACAAAAATAAAACAGCTTTTACCCCAAGCCTTTGAACATAAAGACAGGAAATGCAAAGCAATTTAACCGTGAACTAAATTCGTTTCTTTGTTTTATGAAAGAACAGCTACAACAACTACTCAATTTTTATGATGGTTACAATACCCGCAGCTATTCATTTCGCAAACAACAATTGGAAAAATTAAAAAAATCTGTTCTCCAACACGAAAAAGATTTGTATCAAGCCCTGTATTCCGATCTCAAAAAAAATCAGGAAGAAAGCTGGGTAACGGAAATAGGTTTCCTGATCGCCGAGATCAACCATACACTAAAGCATTTACGTAGTTGGATGAAACCAAAAAAGGTTCCTACCAACTTAATGAACCTGCCATCCAAAAGCTTTGTTTACAAAGAGCCACTTGGCATTGTTTTGATCATTGCTCCGTGGAATTATCCTTTTCAATTGTTGTTCACTCCTCTCGTTGGCGCTATTGCTGCGGGCAATTGTGTAGTACTGAAACCGAGTGAATTTGCTCCGGCAACATCCGCAGTAATGAAAAAGATCATTGAAGAAAATTTTGCGAAAGACTACATTCTTTATATAGAAGGTGAAGGCGCAACGGTCATTCCACAAATGATGAATGATTTTCGTTTCGATCATATCTTTTATACCGGAAGCACTGCGGTTGGAAAGATCATTTACCAAATGGCGGCAAAGCAACTGGTTCCGGTGACATTGGAATTGGGGGGCAAAAGTCCTTGTGTAGTGGAAAGCGATGCAAAAATTTCTGTTGCAGCCAAACGAATTGCACTAACTAAATTTTCCAACGGCGGTCAAATGTGCGTGGCGCCCGATTATGTTCTGGTGCATCAATCCATTAAAGAGAAATTTGTTGCAGAATTGAAAAAAGCAGTTCAGCAATTTTTTTCTGAAGATCCTTCTGCCAGCTATAACTATGGAAAGATCATCAATGAAAAACAGTTCAATCGTTTGATTAATTATCTGCAACAAGGCAAAATTGTTTACGGCGGAAAATACAATGCTTCAACACTCTTCATTGAACCTACCCTAATTGAAGAAACGTCTTTAGACGTAATATTAATGGGCGAAGAAATTTTTGGTCCTGTGCTTCCCATACTTTCCTTCAACACGTTTGAAGAAGCAAAAGCAATTATTGACCGCAATCCTAATCCGCTGGCCTTTTATATTTTTACAGAAAGCAGCGAAAAAGAAAGGCAATGGCTGGAGAAAATTTCTTTCGGTGGCGGCTGCGTCAATAATGCAAGCTGGCATCTAACCAATTTTAATTTGCCCTTCGGCGGAAGAGGCAATAGCGGCATCGGCGCTTATCACGGCAAATATTCTTTCGATGTTTTCTCTCATCAGAAAGCAGTACTAAAAACACCCACCTGGTTTGATCCTAAAATTAAATACCCGCCATTTAAAGGGAAGCTGAATCTGTTCAAAAAAGTTATCAGATAAAAACAAGCTTGCGAATATCAATTGAATATTTATCTGCTTCTTGTACGTAAAAATTTATTTTACAACAATACTGACCATCGTTTTATTTAGCTGCCGCCCGTTCCATGTTTTTACCAACAGCATACCCAATCAGGGCACCAATAACAACGCCAGTAAGTAAAACGATGTAACCATCGCCTGCGGCAAAAAATGCGATCGCTAAACCGAATACAGCAAACAGTATGGCCCAGAGAATCCTTCCTTTGGCCCGCTGACGTGAAGGAATAGCAGAAGGCTTTTGATAATGATGACCGCGGCGTTTACGACTTTCAGGCATAAGAATTCTTTTTGAAAAGTTAGTTACAATACCAACAAGCGTCAATGATTTTCATCAATGAAGTTCAGGAAAAATTAGCTTATGTCCGACTTGATTACTTTTGATGCATGCAAGACATACCCATAACCAACGAACAGGAAGCTGCCGTTACTCTTTTATTTGCTTCTGTAATGGCCAATAACGCTAGTTTGGACCAGTCCCGCATTGAACAACTTTCAAGAATGCTGGTGTTATCTTCCAAATTCAAGTCTTCTTCATTGAACGAGCTTACCATAAAAGCCCTTTCACTGCAAGCCAGTCATGGAAGCAAAGTGCTTATTGAGTATTGTGCTCCGCTGATCACTGAAGAATTTAAAGAAACGCTTTTTGCCATGTGTTGCGAGATCATCACCGCAGATGGCAGGATCAATGAAACGGAAAGTGAGACTTTAGCTATGGTGGCATTGTACTTGGGAATGTCTCTTGAAAACATGAAGATGATGATCACTACCTATTTGATCCGTAACCGCTGGAATGTGCAAATTATAGAAGCGGAATAGTGGCAATTAAAAATATTTCTTCTGACCATTGCATTTGCGAAATGCACTTAGTACTTTTACGCAATAAAACCGTATTTTTACTAAGCAACCAAAATCATGATCAGAGAGATCCTTACCCTGGTAATAAACGATGTTTCCACTCAGTACTACATCGAATTTGAAAAAGACAGAAAGCAGTTCAACTTTCAACCCACACTTTCTAATAGT
>JAICTW010000533.1 GCA_025936195.1 Flavisolibacter sp. | reverse complement strand
GATGATTGGAGAGTAAGTTGAGTGGCGTGAAAGATCATCAATAGTTGAAAACTTAAGCATTTATAAAAACTGTTGTTGAAATAAGGAAAAATGTTCCTTGCCGATGAACTGCTTCAGGTGTTTGTAAAAATGGCTGTAGTCATAGTATCCATAGTTTTTATAATCAAAAGAAGAAGGATCGTCTGTCAGTTCTTCTACTGCGTTGCGGATGCGCATAATTTGCAAAGCCTTTTTGCTGCTCAGGCTTGTAGAGGCTTCGAAATAACGTTGCAAGGTTCGTGAACTGATTTGATAACGGGCGGCTAATTCTTCTATGGAAGCTGAAAAATTTTTTGCATGGTTATAACCGTCTAACACTTCGGTGACAACGTTCACATAATCCAATGACCCGGCCAGTTGCCCTACTATTTCATCATAATAAGCAGAAATTATTTCCACTCTTTTTTCAAAACTGTTGGCTGCTTTTGTTTTTTGTACAATATTTCTGTCAATGAGATAAGCAAGCGGAAAGATATAATCCCTGTACTCTGAGAAATTGATGCGCTTTTGAAATACCACCGGAGACACTTTGAACTTAATACCAAATATTTTATTGCCAGCGAAATGATGGCAGGCCAGTTTTTTATGCCGCGGAAGAAAGCCATCGGTTTTCATTTCATATTTGTTCTCTTCCAACTGCATGATAAAAGGCGTTCCCAGATTAATGAGATAGGTGTAACCAATATTTGGAAAGAGCACATCAGAAAAACCTTCGGGATATTTTTTAAATAAACCCTCAAATTGAATTTCCCAGAAAAAATCAATGAACCTGGCCAAAGAATGTTTTGGCTTTTTACGATGGTAACGGGTTTTGAAGTGATGCGTATCAATAAATTCAACGTGCTGCACGGACAGAAGATATGAGTTTTAGAGAATTGATTTGGAGAAATGCTTTGGTTGGAATCTCAACTTTGTTGAATTTATTTTTGTTCTTGCGCCTGAATGTTTACACTTGTTTTTATTGACCAAAGAAAATCAAAACTATTTCTCAAATACTACAGCCTCCGGCGATGCTCCTAACTTGCCCAATATCTCCTGCATGGCTTCCACCATTTTTGGCGGACCGCATAAATAAAAATTCCTGCTGAAATCTTTTACATTCTTTTTTAAAAATTCTTCATTGATATACCCTGCATAGTACTTCGTGTTCGGGTCATTGGTGATTACATGCACCACGTTAGAGCCCAGCATGGAATTGAATTCATCTTCCAGAATAATATCCTCATCGGTTTTATTGGAGAAGAATAATTTGTTGTCTTCTATTTTACCATCTTTATGAAGTTGCCTGAAAATAGCAATGAATGGTGTAATGCCTGCACCACCTGCAATAAAATAGCCCGGGCCTTTGTATTCGATAGCTCCCCACACTTCTCTTACAACCAGTTCGTCACCTTCTTTCAGTTTGTTCAATTCATTAGTAACACCGGTATGATCAGTGTAGCTTTTGATGGTGAATTCCAGATCTTTATCATCGTTCAAAGAAGTAAATGTAAAAGGACGTTTCTCTTCTTTCCACTTTGGTTTGTTAATGGAAACCTCTGTTGCCTGCCCGGGAATAAAGTCATAGCCTTTAGGTTTTTCGCAACGGTACGTCCTTACATCATGCGTTCTTGGTATGATTGATTTTATTTTGATAACCTCTTCCATGCTGTTAATTTATTTTCAATTTACGAAAACGGAATTTAATCGAAACTTGTGCATGCCTGAAATAATGAATGATCACAACAACCTACTCCTCTCTTAATTTAAACTGTTGCAAAGCCGCTTTGCGTGCAGGTATCCAGGAAGCAACTAAGGCAATGATCAAAATAGTAACAGCCACTAATAAAAAATCAGAGAACACCATCTTCACGGGGAAGTAATCAATCATAAACGTGCTGCCTTCCAAAGGAATGAGATGATATTTTGTTTGCAGCCATCCGATCAAAAAAGCCAGCAACATGCCTGTGCCGCCGCCAATCAATGCCAGCAATAATCCCTCGGTTAAAAAAATATTTTGAATAAAATTTTTGCCGGCGCCCAATGCATGCAATACACTGATGTCCTGTTTTTTTTCCAACACCAGCATAGTGAGCGCACCAACCATATTGAATGCAGCCACAATCAATATCAGTGAAAGAATGGCATAGATGATCCATTTTTCGATCCGCATTACCGAAAACAAACTTACGTTTTGCTCAAACCGGTTTTGGACACTATAAGCTTTCCCGAGAATTATTTTTAATTCATCACGAACATCATCCGCATCGGTTCCGTTAGTTACTGCTATTTCGGCGCCGGAGTAGGCATTGGGTTGCATCATCAACATTCGCTTTACAAATGCCAGATTGGTGATGGCATATTTGTTATCGAAATCCTGCTGAATAACAAATGTTCCTGAAGTGTTCACGGCTTCTGCACTCAATGATTGAAGCGGGTCCATAAGATTGACCTGCCCTTTGCGTGGGGTATAAAGCGCCAGCGGACGAATATTGCTTTCCGTTTGCACATGCACTGCATTTTCCACACCGGCGCCTAATATCAACAAAGGATTATCCTCTGTACCGGTATTAAAATTGCCTGCAATCAAATGACCGGCAACAGTAGTTACCGAAGTGTAATTGCTGTCCACACCTTTTAAATAAACAATGGATTGGTAATCGGATGAATCGGCTTCATCGGCTTTGTTTTGGAGCAATGCCTTTTCTTCCACTACCAATGAAACTGCTCTTACACCTTTCACCGATTTTATTTTTTGCAACTGCTCCGGCGTAAGCACCATTTGCTTTCCGGATAAAGGAGAAATTTTTACATCGGGATAGAAGGAGGAATATAACGATTTCACCAGTCCTTCAAAACCATTGAACACACTTAATACTAATATCAGGGATGCAGTGCCAATGAGGATGGCAACAATGCTGATCCATGAAATGATATTGATGGCATTGGTGGTTTTTTTGGCTTTGAAATAACGCCAGGCAAAGAGAAAGGTCACAAGTTTACAAGTTTTACTCCCGATCGCTATCGGGATCACAAGTTAAGATTTCGAAGAGTCATC
>JAICTW010000601.1 GCA_025936195.1 Flavisolibacter sp. | reverse complement strand
TGCGAAAACGCAAATATCAGGCCGGTAAATCTTGATCAGGATCAGAAAAGAAAAACCCCGGTTGTTTCCGGGGTTCAACTGCTAACTGTTTTGCTTTGGAGTAGTAGCATTGCCTGCGCCACTGCCCTGGTCACTCAATTCTCTTGTACGATAATTACTCCACTGATCTCCATCTTGTGGATTGGCACCTTTTCCAATCTGGTCGGAAGTATTCTGCGATTGATTGTTCTGGTTTGAATTCTGATCTCTCAGGTTTTGACTGTCTGAAGACTGTCCTTGATTTCTGTTATTCTCTGTCATAATTTTTAATTTAAAGTGATGATAAACAAACTGCAATAATTGTGCTTGATCATTTTGCTACCGAACCCATCATGGCTTGCGGATAACGTGAACCTGATGCAGCACCTTTTGGCACAATGGTATCAATTTCTTTCAATTCCTCATTTGTTAGTTGAACATTCAGGGCGCCGATATTTTCTTCAAGGTATTTGATGTGTTTGGTGCCCGGGATCGGAAAAATAAAATCTCCCTGGGCAAGTACCCATGCAAGTGCCAATTGGGCGGCAGAACAATTTTTCTTTTTTGCCATCTCTTCAATCTTCTGCACCAACTGAATATTCTTCTCAAAATTCTCTCCCTGGAATCGTGGAGAAAAGCGGCGATAATCATTGGAGTCAAAATCTTCAAATTTTTTTATCTGCCCTGTAAGAAAACCTCTTCCCAAAGGGCTGTACGCCACAAAGGCAATTCCCAGTTCTTTGCAGGTTTGCAAAATGCCTTCTTCCGGTTCTCTTGTCCACAAGGAATATTCGCTTTGCAATGCCGTAATGGGATGAACCGAATGAGCTTTTCGCAAGGTATCTGCATTTACTTCACTCAATCCAATCCCTTTTATTTTTCCTTGCTTAATCAGATCGGCCATGGCGCCAACTGTATCTTCAATAGGAGTGTCGGGATCGCGACGATGTAAATAGTAAAGATCAATGACATCAACATTCAGGCGTTGTAAACTTCCTTCCACGGATGAACGGACATATTCTGGCCTGCCATTGATGCCCCGTTTTGTAGGATCATTGGCATCTCTTACAATTCCAAACTTGGTTGCCAGCGTAATTTTATTTCTGAAATCTTTTATGGCTTTACCAACTAAAATTTCATTCGTAAAAGGGCCATACATATCAGCCGTATCAAAAAATGTAATGCCCAATTCAAATGCACGGTGAATAACATTCGTGGATTCCTCGTTGTTTCGCTTTCCATAAAATTCACTCATGCCCATGCAGCCCAATCCAATCTCTGACGCTTGTAATCCCTGATTTCCCAATGGTTTTATTTTCATAACAATAATTTACCTGCAAAGATCAGAGAGAAACGAGTGCGGGAAACTCAGGCGTTGCTGAATTGTCAATTTGTTTTAACGATAGAATTTTTCTCCTTTTGTGAAGCACAGTTAGCAGATCAGCACAGAGGTATCACTCGAACAATGAAGGAACTAAGAAATCGCTAAATTTTTTTAAAGGAGTATCCTTCTAAACAGAACAGGCGTTCCGAAACCGAAACTCCTTCAGGAAATCTTCCTAAGTAAAGCGGTATTCCCTTATTTTTGCGGCTCAAAATCGTAGCCTTGGCTAAGTACACAAAAGAAACTTATTTATACTGGTACGAGTTGATGCAACTCATTCGCCAGTTTGAGCTTACAGCAGAAGAGAAGTATAAAATGGAAGGAAAGATCCGCGGCTTTTTCCACGCCTATGTTGGACAGGAAGCCATTGCCGCCGGATGTATGACTGCAACTCGTCCCGAAGACATTTTCATTACTGCTTACCGCGATCATGGACTGGCTATTGCCAAAGGAATTTCAGTGAATGCCTGCATGGCAGAATTATATGGCAAAGCCACCGGCGTTGCCAAAGGAAAGGGCGGAAGTATGCACTTCTTTGGAAAGGAACAGCATTTTTACGGCGGACATGGTATTGTGGGTGCACAAATTGGAACCGGCGCAGGTCTGGCTTTTGCTGAAAACTATCGCGGTACCGATAACGCAGTGCTTACCTTTTTCGGTGATGGTGCTGCAAGGCAAGGGATATTGCATGAGATATTTAATATGGCCATGTTGTGGAAACTGCCGGTGATTTTTATTTGCGAGAATAACAACTATGCAATGGGAACATCGGTTCAGCGGACTTCCAACATCACCGATATTTATAAGATTGCAGACGCTTACGAAATGCCTGCCGATGAAATTGATGGCATGAGTGCAGAAGCAGTTCATGAAGGCGTTTCAAGAGCGGTGAAAAGAGCAAGGGAAAAAGGCGGTCCCACATTATTGGAAATTAAAACCTATCGTTACAAAGGACACTCCATTTCCGACCCACAGAAATACCGGACCAAAGAAGAAGTGGAAGAATACAAATCAAAAGATCCCATTCATGCCCTTTTGAAAACCATCTACGACAAAAAGATCGCAGGCGAAGAGGAAATCAGGCAGATCAACGAAAGAGTGGACCAGGCAGTAGCAGAAGCAGTGAAATTTGCAGAAGAATCACCATGGCCTGATGACAGCGAAGTGTATAAAGACATTTATGTAGATCAGGACTATCCTTTCATTAAAGACTAAATTCCACCATAAACAAATATTCTATTCATGGCTGAAGTAAAACAACGGGTGCATCACAAATCTGATAATGACTACGTGATTGAGCGTGCCCAGGACCTGTGGGAAAAATATGGCAAGATCGCCACGATCATTGCTGTCGTCATCATTGTTCTT
>JAICTW010000429.1 GCA_025936195.1 Flavisolibacter sp. | reverse complement strand
GGTGAATGGTTTCGGTTTGGCCGTTTGCCTGAGTAATTTTTAGATCAACAGGCATGGCCATTTTTTCTTTATTTACTAAAGTGATCAAAGCACCATTGGAAGGATTGTTCTTAATGTATTTTACGCCCTGCACTGCCTGGTCCAATTTCCAGGTAGTAAAGAACCAGGGCTGCCAGAACCAGTTCAAATCTTCGCCTGTGGCATCATTCATAGCTCTGAAAAAATCATAGGGCAAAGGATGTTTGAATGCCCAGTGTTTTATGTACTCACGAAAGGCATAATCAAAAACATCGTGACCAATAACAACATTGCGAAGCATATCCAAGCCCAAAGCTGTTTTATTGTAGTATTGTCCGTATGCATTCAATCCAATGGCCTCGGGTGGAGTCATCAGCGGATCATTGATGTTTCTGAACGAACGCAATATTCTTTGCACCTGATTGCTGGTATCGTAGTATTCGCCGTGGTTGAAAACTTTGGTTGCATATTCATTAATGAAGGTGTTAAAGCCTTCATCCATCCACATGTATTTTCTTTCGTTGCTGCCCACGATCATCGGAAACCAGTTATGTCCGATTTCATGCGTTACATCGCCCCAAAGCCTTCCGTTCTTTAAATTGTTCAAACAGAAAATAATTCCGGGGTATTCCATTCCCAAAGCAACACCTGCTACACTGGTGGCTGAATTCCACGGATATTCGAAATAAGCCTTGGAATAGATTTCAATGCTGTTTTTCAAATATTCGGTTGAACGTCCCCACGAATCTCTTCCTGAACTTTCAACCGGATATGCCGACATGGCAAGGCCTTTTCTTCCGGAGGGAAAATTCACTCTTGCCGCATCCCATATAAATGCTTTGGATGCTGCCCAGGAAACATCACGTGAGTTTTGTATTTTAAAATGCCAGGTCAATGTTCCTTTGAACGGATGTGTAGCCGGAAGATTTACTTCTTCGGGTTTGATGATCATTACCGTGCTGTCGCTTTTTCTTGCCTGTACCAGACGGCTTTGTTGCGTAGCGGTTAATACCTGTGAAGGATTTTGCAAATCGCCGGAACCCACCACCAGCATGTTTGCGGGGGCGGTGATGTAATAATCGAAGTTGCCGTAATCCAAATAAAATTCACCAAGGCCCATATACGGTAAAGTGTTCCAACCTTCCACGTCGTCGTACACACACATGCGGGGATACCACTGCGCTATTTCATAAACATAACCATCTTTAAAAAGCTTGCGGCCCATGCGGTCGGCGCCATAAAAAGGAATAGAAAAGTTGTAGTTGACTTTTACTTGAATTTTATCGCCTTTACCATTCATTGGCGAATGCAAACGCAACTGCATCCGGGCATCGGAGATAACAGGAGTAACAGAATAGGTTTGTCCTTTGTAAGTGACGGCAACAGAAGCGATATGATAGCCGCCGCGACTAAAACCTCTTACATCAAAACGGTCGCCGGTATATGGTGTAACGGCTGCGCCGCGGGAACCAGGTTCAAAAAGATTTTGATCTAATTGCAGCCACAAATAATCCAGGTTATCAGGGCTGTTGTTGGTGTAGGTGATTACAACTTCGCCGGAGATGGTTGTGTCGCCGGTGCCTTCATTTAAACTTGCTTTGATCAGATAGTCTGCACGATTTTGCCAATAATGCTCACCGGGTTTACCGCTTGCCGAACGGGTGCCACCAGAAGTAGTGGGCCATGTAATGGGTCCAAATAGATCCTGATGATCGTACTTACTGGAATCGGACGATTGTGAGAATGCTGCAGAAGTAATGAATAGAACTAACGAAAGAAAATAAAACCTGATGTACTTCATTTTAGTGAATTAAAGGTCAAGAATGAATTCATTTCTGAGCGGATGATATTCAGAAATAAAAGATCAAGAGATGTGATATAGGATCACAAAGATAAAAGAAAGCTTTCCCCGCGTATGTTAATGAAGGTTATACATTCTTCTGCTCGTAATACCATTTGACTTGTGTTCTCAAAAATAACCGGTATCGTTATGTTCAGGAGTGAATGATTCAGTAATATCTTTAAACCATTAAATTGTAAACATTCAATCTTTCTCATGACATTAAGCAGAATATGGTCGGCATTTATTATTGTGGCAATACTGGTGGCTTTGATACGGGTGGCGGGTACGGATCATAAAACCATTTTCAGTACTATGGTTACAGGAAGGGCAGGAGATACGATCAAATTGAACAAGGCAGATACGACCACATTAAGTGCAGTGCAATTGAAACAATTGGATTCAGTAAAATCAATAACAGCAGGGAAAGAATCTGTTGTAAGAGCAGAAGACCGGCAATTGCAGTATTATGAAATTCAGAGTGCGGACGGCATTATTGAAACCTGCAAAACAGCAGTGAACATTGCCATTGGTTTGATTGGTATCATGGCCCTGTTCATGGGATTTATGAGCATTGCTGAAAGGGCAGGAGGGATACGGCTTTTATCGAAAATCATTGGCCCTTTCTTTTCAAGATTATTTCCGGAATTACCCAAAGACCATCCGGCAATGGGCCACATGGTAATGAACTTTTCTGCCAATCTTTTAGGGCTGGATAATGCAGCCACACCTTTCGGAATAAAAGCCATGCAAAGCCTGCAGGAGATCAATCCATCAAAAGACAGAGCGTCAAATGCACAGATCATGTTTTTGTGTTTGCATGCAGCAGGAATGACACTGATACCGGTAAGCATTATTGCCGTAAGAGCTTCCTTAAAAGCAGCGCATCCAACGGATATTTTTATTCCTTGTATGATCGCCACATTTGTGGCCACCGTGGCTGCCATGGTCATTGTTTCGTTCAGGCAAAAGATCAATATTTTTCAGCCGGTGATACTGGCATGGATCGGAGGCATATCATTGATCATTGCTTTGCTGGTAACCTATCTTACAAGATTAAAAGCATATGAAGTACAAAACTTTTCTTCCTTGTGGAGCAATGTGATCATCCTTTTTATTTTCTTTTTGATCATTCTCGGAGGGCTGTACAAAAAGATCAACATCTTCGATGCATTTATTGATGGCGCCATTGGCGGATTTGAAGTAGCGGTAAAGATCATTCCTTATTTAGTGGGGATGCTGGTTGCCATCAGCATGCTGCGCACCAGCGGAACTTTTGATTATATTATTGATGGCATGAAAAATCTTTTTGCGGCTTTGGGAACGGACACCAGATTTGTGGAAGGATTGCCAACAGCATTAATTAAACCATTAAGCGGAAGCGGTGCCAGGGGAATGATGATTGACACTATGAAAGCACATGGTGCTGATTCTTTTGCAGGAAGGTTGTCCTGTGTTTTGCAGGGATCATCCGACACCACCTTTTATGTGATCGCCGTTTATTTTGGTGCAGTGAATATTAAGGATACGAGATACTCCGTTGGTGCAATGTTGCTGGCTGATTTAGTGGGAATCATTACTTCAATATTGCTGGCGTATTTGTTTTTTGGAACATCAGTATAATAAAAAGGCTGTTCAATTGAACAGCCTTTGAAAATGTTTTCAGTATCAGTTGTTATTTGAGGTATCCGTAATATTCGGCGTCGGTTGCACAATCC
>JAICTW010000635.1 GCA_025936195.1 Flavisolibacter sp. | reverse complement strand
TACAAGAACGCTTCCAAATAATAAAACACCTGATCCGTTCCAATGGCGATTGGTTTGTTTCAAAGGAGTAAAACAACGTATCCGCAACCGTCCTAAATCAATTTAGTTCATCCACTCCCCTGTGATTATCTATTCTGTAAATTTTCTTCAGTTTCCTTTATCTTCGCCCCTTAATGGAAATCCTCTTAAGGCAAGTTAAAATCATAGATCCTTCCTCGCCTTTTCATCAGCAGACCATTGACATTTTAATTGAGAACGGATTGATTAAAGACATCGGTCAACTCAACCACTCAGTTTCTCAGCAAATCAACATTCCCGGCCTTCATGTTTCTCGCGGATGGCTTGACATTTTTGCCAATTTTTGCGATCCCGGTTTTGAATACAAGGAAACCCTGCAAACAGGCGCCAGTGCTGCCGCTGCCGGAGGTTACACCGATGTGATGATCCTTCCGAATACCAGTCCGATTATTCACAATAAAGCAGGTGTGGAATACATTGTTCAAAGAAGCAAGGACTCTGCCGTGAACATCCATCCCATTGCGGCCATTACCAAAAACACGGAAGGAAAAGAACTGGCCGAGATGTACGATATGCACCAAAGCGGCGCCGTGGCTTTCAGTGATGGCACTTCTCCAGTACAGTCTTCAGGGCTTTTGCTGAAAGCCTTGCAATATTTAAAAGCAATTGACAAAGTCATTATTCAACTTCCTGATGACCGTTCTGTAAATCCTTCAGGGCTGATGAATGAGGGCATTGTTTCTACCCGGTTAGGATTGCCCGGTAAACCTGCCGTTTCGGAAGAACTGATGATAGCAAGAGATATTGAACTGGTGAAATACACCAATTCAAAAATTCATTTCACAGGAATATCTACAGCAAAATCAGTTGAATTAATAAGGCAGGCAAAGAAGGAAGGTTTATCTGTTACCTGTTCGGTTGCACCGTATCATCTTTGTTTTACCGATGAGGACCTGATGCATTACGACACCAATTTAAAAGTGAATCCGCCACTTCGCACCAAAGAAGATCAGCAGGCATTAAAGCAAGGCTTGCTTGACGGAACGATTGATTGTTTTGCTACGCATCATCTTCCGCAGGATACCGATCACAAAATGGTGGAGTTTGAATATGCGCAGTTCGGAATGTTGATGCTGGAAACCAGCTTTGCCGTGATCAAAACTTATTTTCCTGAACTGGCGCTGGAAAAAACAATTGAACTTTTATCGAACAAGCCACGTTCTATTTTTGATCTTGAAATAGATTCCATCAACAAAAATTCAAAAGCCTGTTTGAGCTTGTTCCTTCCAGACGAACATTGGACAGTGAACGATCTTCATTCCAAATCGCATAACTCTCCTTTCATTGGAATGCAATTAACAGGCAGGCCCGTGGGCATTATTAACAAAGACCGAGTATTTTTGAAAGAATAATTTTTATGGACGAGATCTTAACTACGGAAGCACCGGTTCAGCCGCAAATAAATTTTATAAAAGAAGGCGTAAAGATTGGTGTTATTAATGGCATCATTGCGCTGGTAATCATGTATGGAAGTTATTACGCAGGCTTAAATACATTTATAAACATAGAATTCATTTCCAAACTCGTTCCTTATATGATGATCATTTTGATCATTTACGGTTTTCAGTTAAGAAAAAGAAACGGTGGCTATCTGGCTTTAAAGGATGGACTGCAATATAGCTTTATGTCGTATGTAATTGTAGCAATCATCGTTGCTGTTGGAACTTATATTTTATTTAATCTTGTTGACAAGAATCTCACACAAAAAGTTTACGACATTTCTTTCATGCGGCATAAGAATAGCGGAATGAAGGAAGATGAATTAGAAAAGTTGATGGGAAAAAGAGAGGATCAGAAAACAGGTATATCCACAATTTTTTTAGGCACTGGTTTTAATTTAATCTTGAATTTTGTTGCCAGTTTGATAATAGCTTTAATTATCCGCAAAGAAAAACCAGTTATGTAAATTATGGACCTGTCAATTGTCATTCCATTAAAGGACGAAGAAGAATCTCTGCCGGAACTCGCCGATTGGATCAAAAGAGTTTGCGATCAGCATCAGTATTCTTATGAAGTGATCATGGTGGATGATGGCAGCACGGATCATTCATGGAATGTAATTGAGCAATTAAGTAAAAACAATCCTGCAATAAAAGGTATTCGCTTTCAAAGGAACTACGGCAAATCTGCAGCGCTGAACGAAGCCTTCAAAGCAGCACAAGGTGATGTGGTAATTACAATGGATGCTGATCTGCAGGACAGTCCGGATGAAATTCCTGAACTACGAAAAATGATCGTTGAAAATGGTTTTGATTTAGTGAGCGGATGGAAGAAAAAACGTTACGACAATACGCTTACTAAAAATATTCCTTCCAAATTTTTCAATGCGGTTACACGGAAAATTTCTAAAATAAACCTGCACGATTTCAATTGCGGACTAAAAGCCTATCGCAAAAAAGTAGTGAAGAGCATTGAAGTGTATGGTGAAATGCACCGTTACATTCCGGTGTTGGCAAAATGGTCGGGATTTAAAAAGATTGGCGAAAAAGTAGTGGAACACCGGGCAAGAAAATACGGTGT
>JAICTW010000734.1 GCA_025936195.1 Flavisolibacter sp. | reverse complement strand
TGATAATACGGGCGGGCCGGGCTTTTATAATTTCAGTCTGCGACCAAGGCCGTTAGCAAAATAGAGATGAAGGAAAATAGAAAAAGCAGTTATTTGTCCGTTTACTGCAATGTTGCTTTAGAGTATATGCCGCGCACCGGAAGATTTTTCTTTGAAGCACTTCCATTTTTTCATCATCTTTTTAAATAAACCAGACTCAATGAATCTCTTTAAATTTGACGATCACGAAAGTAATCTATATGTTCCATCGCGTAAGAAAATCCAAAAACTATCTCCTTCTTTTTGTTGTTTTATTCTTAACACAGTTTGCTTTTGGCCAAAGCCCGGCTTTGCAAAAACAATTAAAAGAAAGCCGGTATCTGAGTGTGACAATGAAGCCTGATTCTGCTGATATGGGTTTTACAAGATGGGAAAAAAAACCACCACGTTTCGTTCGTGATTTACCATTGGCAACCGATTTTAATTCGTTGCAATTAAAAGGTTCAGGCCACATCAGCGTGGATCAATCAATAACTATTTCAGGCAAAGGCAGTGTATTGATTACGACCCCCTCTTCCACCGCTACCAAAAACCCTACCAACCGCGCTTATGGAAATGCGGAATTGATAAGGCCTTTGAAAAAAGAAAATCTAAATGATTATAACCGCTTTTCTGTTTGGGTGTATGCAGATGCGCCGGGGTTCAACTCCGTTTTTGTGGGATGCACATTATACAACGAAGGTAAGCATATTATGCCCACGCCCGGCCGTTTTGAAGGGCAACATTTTGTGACGGTTTATCCCAATAGATGGACGCAAATTATCTGGGAAATTCCTGATCTGTACCGCGATGCCGTTACAGGTTTTTCCGTGAATATTATGCAAACAGGTTCGCCAAAAGGCGCATCAGATACCTTAAAATTATATGTTGATAATATGCGCATTGATAAAGTGGATGCTGAGAACACACGCGGCTTTGATTTGCGCAGAAACGCGATTGCTTACAGCAACAGCGGCTACAGAACAAATGCCTTAAAGCAAGCGCTGGCACAACATGTAGCCACTACCAAATTTGAATTGAAAGATTCGAAAAACAACGTTGTTTTTACCGGTGAGGGAAAACGTTTGCAGAATGATTTTATTCAAATGGACTTCAGCAGTTTTAAGAAAGCTGGTTATTATACATTACAAATTGATGGCCTCAAAACAAAATCATTTCCCATTGGTGACGATGCGTACCTCGCAACGGCGTGGCATACACTCAATTTTTTCTTTGCAGAACGCTGCGGATATGACCAGCCGGGCATTCATCAAATCTGCCACCAGGACGCGTATTGTATTCATCCTAATGGAAGAAAAGTAACCGTGAGTGGCGGCTGGCACGATGCGGCAGATGTAACACAAGGCATTGGTAACACGGCAAGAGCGGGTATTAGTATGCTCGAACTCGCTTCTGCGATTGAAAAACAGAAACCTGAATTATTTGTTCGTTTACTGGAAGAAGCGCGCTGGGGACTTGACTGGACATTACAAACCCGCTTTGGTGATGGCTATCGTGAGGGCGGATTGATAATGGGAATCTGGAGCGACAATGAAGTGGGCACAAAAGATGATATGAGCAACAAGGCCACCAACCGGCCGGAGGATAATTTTATTGCCGCATCTTATTGCGCAGTGGCGGTTCCGTTTTATAAAAATGACGCAGCCTTCAGCTATTTATTAAGGAAAGCAGCGATAGAAGATTATGGATTTGCTATCGCGAAAATGGATTCATCTGTCAATGATAAAAATGAGACTGAAATGAATGCGCAGGCGGTAGTTGCGGCCATGTATCTATACAGGTTAACAAAAGATAAAAGCTATTTAAATGATGCCGTAAAGTATGCGCGCGTGGTAATGAATTGCCAGCAAATGGAAAGAAGAACTGAATGGAAAATGCCTTTGCACGGATTCTTTTATGAATCGGCGAAG
>JAICTW010000032.1 GCA_025936195.1 Flavisolibacter sp. | reverse complement strand
GACAAGGCTTTGAATGAATACACAAATCATTTTATCAAAGAGAGTTTTTTGTAAAAAATTTATGCACTTATTTGACCACCTCCATTACACTGCTGAACGTAATAAATTGCTGATCCCATTTTTCGAAAGCATTTTTTTGCATGCGCAAAGAATGTAATTCGATGTAGCGATTGTAATCTGCTTTGGAAGTTGCAAGAAATTGAACGGCATAGGTTGGTCCTTCGCTGTCGTCCACTTCCAATAAACGAACAAGTTTAAATTCAACAAAACAATTGGTTTGCATAATGGAAGGAATGTGTTCATTCAACAGCCATTCCAACCATGTATCAGCAATTGATTGTTCAACTTTTATTGTAACATTATAGATGATGCTTCCTGTCTCTCTAGGGCGACTTAGATTTGATGTGTTTTTATTTGTGTCACTATTCATTTATGCGAAGCGTTTTACAAAGCAACTGATTGTTTGTGAGTATTCAACTATTGTAGTGACGCTTACTCAACGCACCATAAATTTAGTAGTGCAAGAAATCTTATACTTTAAGAATTCCATTGTGCATTTGTGTAAGTGTTCTTTCAGAGTTGAGAAAACTTTTAGTTGAAGTCCTTTGTGAATTCCAGGCGAAATAATAGAGAGCCATGGAAATTCCAGTGGCTCTTTACTTATGTCAGTGGTTCTCTGTAACCAAATACGAACTCGCTTCATTTAATTGCTGAACGGCAGCTTTGTCTAAAGAAATTTCGGCCGCTTTTGTGAGGTCTTTCAATTGACTAACGCTGGTAGCACTTGCAATGGGTGCTGTTATTCGTTCAATCAACCATGCTAAAGCAATGGTGGCAGGTTTGCTGTTGTAACGTTCGGCTACAGTATCCAATGCTTCTAAAATTTTAAAGCCTCTTGGCGTTAAATAATTTTGAGCGCCTTTGCCTCTGGCACTTTTGGAAAGATCATTTTCGGAGCGGTACTTGCCTGATAAAAATCCCATAGCCAATCCATAGTAAGGAATAACACTGATGTTCTCATTAATGCAAAGCTGTTCGTACTCTTTTTCAAATTCTTCACGATCGTAAAGATTATAACGCGGCTGAAAACTTTGATATTTGGGAAAATTATTTTTTTCACTCGCTCTGATCGCTTCTGCCAAACGTTCCTTTGAAAAATTAGAAGCGCCGATCACTCTTACTTTGCCCTGTTGAATCAATTGCTGGTAGGCTTCCAATGTTTCTTCCACCGGAGTACTCAAATCGTCCCAGTGCGATTGATAAAGATCAATATGATCCGTCTTCAGTCTTTGAAGAGAAGCTTCCACTTCTTCCAAAATGTATTTTTTCTTCAGCGTTTTTCCCTGCCCCATATCGCTGCCCACCTTGGTTGCAATTAAAACTTTATTGCGGTTGTTGCGGCGCTTCATCCAATTGCCAATAATGGTTTCTGATTCTCCACCTTTATTACCCGGCTTCCACCTGGAATACGAATCCGCCGTGTCAATGAAATTAAAACCTGAATCAATGAAAGCATCTAAAACTTCAAAGGAAGTTGCTTCATCAATGGTCCAGCCGAATACATTACCGCCAAGAATAAATGGCGCCAGTTCCAATTCCGAGTTTCCTAATCTTCTTTTTTTCATCCTGACTAATTTGAATTTTAAAAAGCAAAATTAAAGCAGGTGCTGTTGTAAAGAATAGCTGAGGCAGCATTGGTCATATCCGATCTTTTGTTTTGGCGAAGAAATAAACCGGTTTGTCTATTTCATTTGTTTGAAATTCTTTGTACCGGCAATTTTGCTGAACAAACCATCATCCATGTTTAAACCATTATTAACCTCTCATTCCGTTGCATCACTTGCAAGAGCTGTAGCCGTCGTGGTTATGCTTCTTGTTTTGGTGTGCATTCTTTCCTGATTAGATAAGTTCAATGTAGGAAATAGTCTTAGGCGAAAGTCAAAATTCAAAAGCTCCTATTGGTATAGGACAGTTTGAATTTTGACTTTTTAATTTAGTTGCAATAAATGCTACTCGTAACAATTACAAGGAAATCATCCCTTTTTTCAGCGCCTGCTGATATTTTTCGCACGCATTTATTATAACGGTTTCCAGTGGAGTAAATTGAAAGCCGGGTAAGGCGTTTAATAAAGCTTCGTTGCCGAAAGAGGTTTTGCTGTGGGCCACTTTTGCCGTTTCTTTTGTGAGCAGGGCTTTCTTACCGATGATGATTGATTTTAGTTTTTCCAAACGCCAGGCTATTTCTCCCATCGCTTTGCTGGCTTCCCTGTGCGGTCGTTTTTTATGAAAACCATCCGCAATGGTATTGAGCAATTGTTGAAAACTCCAGTTCTCCGCATTGACAATGAATTTTTTTTGCGTGATATTAGAAAGCACTAATTGAACAGCAGCTTCGGCAACGTCTTCCACACCAACAAAACCATTGATACCCCTGGTATACCAGGGAAATTCCTTATAGGCATTTTTGAAAATAGCGCAACTTGATTGGTTCCAATTGCCATAACCTAAAACAGTAGAAGGGTTGATGACTACGCCCTTCAGGCCTTCTGCAAATCCGCGCCAGACCTCTAACTCCGAATGATGCTTTGAAAGAGCGTAATGCGTATTGCTTTTATTTTCTTCCCATTTTTTTTGCTCCGTAACCAATTCGGCTTTTGCAGTTCTTCCCAAAGCAGCAACAGAGCTTATGTGCAAAAAGCGTTGCATATTATTTTCAATGGCAGCGTTCACCACATTCGTTGTCCCCTCCACATTCACCTTGTACATCTGACGTCTTTCGCTTTTTGAAAAGGAAACAATCGCTGCCGAATGCATAACAGCATCTGCGCCTTTCATGGCATCGTGTAAGGAAGTGATGTCAAGAATATCGCCTTCTATCCATTCTGCCTTATTTAAGATTTCATGGGAAATATAAAATGGAATTTTATTCGAGCGGCGGATGGCACGGACTGCAAATCCTTTTTCAATCAGGTTTTTAATGATGTAAGAACCGATAAAGCCGGTGCCGCCGGTTACCAAGATGACGCCCCCTGTCCCCCTAGAGGGGAGGCTTAGATTTGAAGAGTCTTTGTTGTTTTCTTGTTGCGTCATTATTTGAAGATGCAAAAGAACAATTTATTTGTGAGTGGTTGACGTTTGAGTGAATGGTTTCTATGCTGAAAAGAATTGCTGAACGCCGGAGAATGTCTTTTTCGTTGCGTGCAGAATAAACTATGCAAGAGAAGATGAAATCAGTAATCTAGAGGGCTACACCAATAAAAACTAACTGCTTTAAAGGAAAATCGAAAGAGAAAAGACTCCCGGACCTAAGTCGCCCCTTTATGGGGACAGGGGGAAATATCCCTTCCCGGTTTTCTTCCCCAACTCTCCCTTTTCCACTTTTTCCTTTTGAATATAAGAAGGCTTTAATCGTTCGGGTTTATTAAGTTGTTCGTACACGGAACAACTCACTGCATAATTTACATCGTTGCCGATAAGGTCCATTAGTTTGAAAGGTCCCATTTTAAAACCCTTGCTTTCCAAAAGGCGGTCAATGGTTTCGAAATCCGCAATGCCTTCTTCCACCAGGCGAAGCGATTCGATATAATAAGGACGTGCTACACGGTTTACAATAAAGCCGGGAGCATCTTTACAAACAACCGGTGTTTTGCCAAATACTTTTGTAAGCTCAATTAATTTTGAAATGGTTTCATCTGAAGTTTGATCGCCTTTTACTACTTCCACTAATTTCATGATGGGAGCAGGATTAAAGAAATGCAATCCAGCAACACGTTCCGGCCTTGTTACTTCTTTTGCAATAGAAGAAATAGAAAGCGAAGAAGTGTTGGTAGCAAAAATGGTTTGATGGGAATTGAATGAAGCCAATTGGTTGAACAAAGAAATTTTGACTTCTAATTTTTCGATCACTGCTTCAATGATTACATCGGCAACGCAATCATTTTCGTACGAAGTAAATGCCAATTGCTGAAGAATGCTCTGTCTTTTTTCAGAAGTGATCTTTTGTTTGTCAACCAGTCTTTGAAGATCGTTCTCAATTTTGGCTTTTGCTTTTTGCAGGATCCCATCACTCACATCATACAAAATAGTTTTGAAACCGGCGGTGGCTGCAACCTGCGCAATGCCGTTGCCCATAGTGCCTGCACCGCAAATGCAAATGGTAGTCATAATTATTGTAAAGATAAACGGCTTAACAAAAGGTCTTATCTTAACATCAGCAAAATCATTACCATGAACAGATATACAAGTTCTATTGCTTATGCGGTTGGAATTCTTCTTTTCTTTCTTCCGTTTGTAGAAATTAAATGTAACGCCACACCATTGTATGAAGCCAAAGGAATTGAACTGGTAACAGGCTTTACGGTAAAAGATAAAGCAGGTATTTCTTCTGATAATTTCAATGTAAAAGAATCGCAAAACGAAAGGCAACAGGGAAATACTTTTGCTATAGCCGCTTTTGTATTAGGTATCCTTGGTTTGATCCTGTCGTTTCTGAATTTCAAATCGCAACCTGTTGTTAGTACTATTACCGGAGCATTGGCTGCTCTTTGCCTGATTGCATTGCTGATACAGGTAAAATCGGATGTGGGCAAATGGAATACCGGAGGACGACCTAATGCGAATGATGATTTCTTTGGCAATATGGCACGCAACATAAAAGTAACAGCAGAATTTACCGCCTGGTTTTATTTATCGCTGATCAGCTTTTTGGTGGCAGCGTATTTTAGTTATAAAAGAGGATGGCCTTCATCAATAAGTAATCAACCGCCTGTAAATGCTCCACAATTACCAATACAAAACCCGGGAGAACAATCGGAATTTCCTACATCGCCAAGTGAGTCGGAGATTGGGTAATGTCTGAACCGGGATTTGGATGGATTTGAAAGATTAAAGAGAAAGGAAACTTTTACATAAATAAAAAGAGTCTTCAACTTTGAAGACTCTTTTTATTTTCCATAAATCTCTTAGTCCACCCAATCCTGACTCACACCGCACTGCTAAACTGTTTCAAAAACCGTTCATCGTTCTCGCTGAATAAGCGAATATCGTTTACATCATATAGCAACAAAGCCGGACGTTCAATGCCCATACCGAATGCATAGCCTGTATATTTATTGCTGTCAATGCCGCAATTCTCCAGAACTTTCGGATGCACCATTCCGCAGCCTAAAATTTCCACCCAGCCTGTGTGTTTGCAAATGCGGCAACCCTTGCCTCCGCAAATAAAACAACTGATATCCATTTCGGCGCTTGGTTCGGTAAACGGAAAATAAGAAGGGCGGAAACGCACCTTCACATCTTTACCAAACATTTCCTGAACAAAGAAATAAAGTGTTTGCTTGAGATCGGCGAAGCTTACATTTTCATCAATGTACAAACCTTCCACCTGGTGAAAAAAGCAATGTGATCTTGCACTGATGGTTTCATTGCGGTACACACGTCCGGGACAAATAATGCGGATGGGTAATTTGCCTTTTTCCATTTCACGTATCTGCACATTACTGGTATGTGTGCGAAGAAGCCAATCAGGATTTTGATGAATGTAAAAGGTATCCTGCATATCACGGGCCGGATGATTTTCCGGTAAATTCAATGCCGTGAAATTGTGCCAGTCGTCTTCAATCTCAGGTCCATCGGCAACAGAAAAACCCAGGCGTTGAAATATGGAAACAATGCGGTTGCGGACCAAAGTAATGGGATGTCGCGAACCAATCTGTATCGCATCACCCGGTAAAGAAAGGTCAATATCTTCTTTAACCGATTGTTGGCTACCGATTGAAGATTGCTTTGCATTTTCAAATTTTTCTTCAGCCAATTGTTTGAAATCATTCAGCACCTGTCCGAACTCTTTCTTCTTTTCGTTCGGTACATTTTTCATTTCGGCAAAAAGAGATTTGGTTAGCCCTTTGGTGCCCAAAAATTTGATGCGGAATTCTTCCAATTGCTGCGGATTGGAAATTTCATAGCCTTCAATTTCTTTTCGATACGCTTCTATCTGCTGTAACAATTGCTCCATGGCGGCAAAGATAATTGTCTGAACCGGATTTGGAGATGAGCAAGATTGCAGAATCAAAGGGTCGGTATTATGAATTTTTTTCCAATTTGCCTGCTACTATGAATCTTCTCTTGCAGCTTGTGGCGCTAACTGCGCCATTGCACTCCTGTTCGTTCGGAAATGCTATTGAGTATATTGGGAGTTGCTGACAGATATTGAAATGTGTACCAAACAAAGAAACTGAGTTTTGTATATTTATCAGTTGCAGGCAAGCATAAAGACAGCATTCTCTTGCAATTGAAAACTTTAAACCGGAATAAGAATGCTTGCCTGCGACAACACTTTTATTGCCTGCTTAAAGGGACCATAATTTTATTTTCAGATGGACAGAAATATAAGACGGCAACTCACTCTTTTTGTGGACAAAAAAGATGCACAGGAAATTGAAAATATCCGCAAAAGATTTAACCCCAAACAGTATCACTTAATTGAGAGCCACGTTACACTTTGCCGGGAAGATGAGATTGAAAACATTTCTATTGTTTTGGCCAACTTGCAGAAACTTGACTCATCTAAAATATCTATCCAATTTGGGCAAGTAACAAGGTTTGACAATGGAAAAGGTGTTTTCATTTCAACAACAGGAAACAATGAAGAATTTCATCAACTACGCTTAAAAATATTGACAGGGTTGAATATAACGGTGAGACGACATGAACCGCACATTACATTAATGCACCCCAAAAATTCTATTTGTACTGATGAAATTTTCGAGGCAATTCAAAGAATTTGTTTACCAATATCTTTAAGTCTTGAAACAATTTCTTTGATTGAACAAATAAACGGCGGACAATGGCAGACTTTGGAAACATATAAATTGAAAGGCATTAAATGAAAACGGGAACGTCAGCCCTGCAATAAGTCGTTAACACTGTTCACTCCATCATCCGTTATCCAAATCATTTGTAGTAAACGTATCGCCCTGGTTCATATCTCCGGTTTCATATCCCTTCTTAAACCAGTGCATTCTTTCCTCGGAAGTGCCGTGTGTAAAGGATTCAGGTACCACATAGCCCTGTGCTTCTTTTTGCAAACGGTCATCACCAATTTCATAAGCGGCATTTAATGCTTCCTGAATATCTCCTTTCTCCAAAATTCCTTTTCCCTGTTCATAATGTGCCCATACACCCGCAAAAAAGTCGGCCTGTAATTCTAATCGTACTGAATATTTATTGAACTCTTCATCCGATAATTGCTGACGCATCCTGTCAACTTTATCGGTAATGCCCAAAAGATTTTGAACGTGATGCCCCACTTCATGTGCAATAACATAAGCCATGGCAAAATCACCGCTTGCATGAAATTGGTTTCTCAATTCATCATAAAAGGAAAGATCAATATACAGTTTTTCATCACCGGGACAATAGAACGGTCCTGTTGCTGCACTTGCATAACCGCAGGCTGATTCGGTGGAATTTGAAAATAATACAAGCGTAGGGTCTGTATAGGTAACATTTGCCTGCTGTAATAATTTTGGCCACACGTCTTCTGTTTCGGCCAATACCACCCGCACAAAATGAGCTTCCTGGTCCTGTGCGGCTTTTTCCTCAGCCGAAATGGGCTGGTTTTGATTGGGCAGTGGTAACTGCGAATTGTCAGTATTGCCACCTAAAAAATAAGTAATTAATAATACGATAACCCCTACGATGCCGCCGCCTGCAGCTATGTGTCCGCCGCCAATACCGCGACGGTCTTCCACATTTGAACTTTCTCTTCTTCCTTGCCAAAGCATAAAAACGGTTTGAGGTAGCTGTAGTAAAAAACATGCCCGGGAACTTCAAAAATGTAGCACGGCGTTTGTTTTATAAATGGTTCATCCGTAAAATGAGGAGTATGAGGAAACTGTTACCCGTAGCTATGATAGCCACCTTTATGATAGCATGTAAGAAAGAAGAGAACCCTAACGAAGTAAATCCCACTGACAAAAACTTCATTATCCAAACCTATCTGGCGAGTAAGGCCGAAATTGAAACAGGAAAGTTGGCCTTGGGCAAAAGCGACAATCCGGTGATACTGGACATTGCTCAGAAAATGATTGCCGATTACCAGTCGGCGCAATTGGACTTGATTGCTGTGTCCAACAAACTCAACTTTTCTATGACGGACACCGCTTCAGTGAAAGGGCCGGGTAATTCCGGTCTTGGGGAACTCAGTGGTTATTCTTTTGATACTGCTTACATGAGCAGTCGTGCAAAAAGTCAAATGGATATGCTCCATCTTTTTCAAAATGAATTGAACGATGGCAACAATACTTATGTGAGACATTATTTCTTTAATAAGTACATTGATAAGGTCAGGTACTATTATTACCAGGCTGATAGCCTTTCAAGAGCATTTTAGTTCGGTAGTGATCTTTTTCTATCCTTCTTCATTTCTTTGCTCAGGGAAGGATAGACGAAAAGCAATGCTGCGTTTTTTTAATCAGTTAGATCCTTCAATAAATAAAAATCCCTCCGCAAATGCAGAGGGAGTAACCGTCCATAATCCTAAGATCAATATCTTCCGCCGTAAACGCGGGAGCCGCGGTTGTCGTATCTCCTCATCACTTCCTTGATCCTTGCATCTCTTTCGGCTTCAAGGAAACGAACCTGGCGTTTCTTTTCGCTTCTTCTTAAAAAACGGTCACGTTGTACGGATTGAATTTTCCAGTCGTATTCACGCCTGATGCGCTGAATTTGTTCCCCTCTGTCCCTTTTATCGTAATACCCATTGTTATAACCACGATCATTATTGTAAACTCCATGATTGGGTTGTCCAAGTATTACATCTCTTGATTCATCTCTGTGGTCATATCCACGCTGGGCAAAAACTGCAGTTACAGCGCCTAAGGCAAACAATAGAGCGAAGATTTTTTTCATAGTGCAAATTTTAATTGTCAATAATGCTTTAGGAAGCGGAAGCGAACGCCACGTTTAAGAAGCTAAACAGCTTTAACAGTTTGTAAAGTGTAGTAAAGGATTCCATTAACTTGCTTCAAATTGCGATATGCTCAAAAAGAAAGTATTGGCTATTTGCGGAAGTACCAGAACTCAGTCGGCCAACCTAAGCATCCTTCAACAACTTGCTGAATTTTTATCCAGCGAAGTATCAACTGAAATCTATAATGATCTATCCAACCTGCCGCATTTCAATCCTGATCTTGATAAGGACATTGCTCCCGAAATAGTAGAAGCATTGCGGAGCAAGATCAAAACCGCCGATGGTGTAGTGATCTGCACACCTGAATATGTATTCAGCTTGCCCGGTGCTTTGAAAAATGCCATTGAATGGTGCGTATCCACAACCGTGTTCTCCGAAAAGCCTGTTGCCCTGATCACTGCTTCGGCATCGGGAACAAAGGCGCATGAATCCCTGCAACTGGTAATGAAAACAATTTATGCTGATGTGAGAGAAGAGACACAGCTATTGATTCAGGGTGCGAAAGGGAAGGTGAACCAAGAAGGTGAAATTACTGATGCATCAACAGCACAACAATTAAAACAACTGGCCGATGCATTCCTGCTCCAATTGAAAAAACCAGAGCTTGTTGTGAAATGAATGGAGTATTGTAATGAATGTCTATTCATGATCTTTGCATACCATAACGAAACCAAAGAAAATGATCACAGCATTAGATAAAAACACAGCGCTGGTTTTAATTGATCTTCAGAATTCCATTGTAGCAATGCCTTTGGCACATTCTATTGACAATGTATTGAAGAATGTGAATCAACTTATCACCACATTCCGAAAGAAAAATTTACCCATTGTTATGGTTAATGTAAATCCGCAAAAAGCAGCATGGACAAAAACAAGAAAGGAAGCGAAGCCCACTTCTTTTCCTGGTAGTGATGATTGGTACAAGATCACAGATAAGATCAATATTCAGTCAAATGACATTCGCATCACCAAGCACACATGGAATGCATTTTTTGAAACGGCGCTTAATGAGGAATTGAATAAACGATCAGTTACCGGAATTGTTCTTGCTGGAATATCCACCAGCATTGGAGTGGAAGGAACAGCAAGGGCCGCAAGCGAATTGGGTTACAATATTACATTTGCTACCGATGCCATGACAGACATGCAATCATTGGCGCATGAACGTAGCATTCAATTTATTTTTCCGAGGATGGGAGAAAGAGGAATGACAAAAGAGATTATTGAAAAGCTGGATGATGTCCTTGTTTAAACTTTTAGTGTAATAAACAATAGCCCTTAATTGCTCTTTCCTGATTAAGTATGTTCTTTGCATCTTAATCAGGATTCAGAACTGAAGGAATCAGTACATGAAATTATCTTCCTCGTTAAGAGCATTAAACTATTATAATTTTCGGTTGTACTTTTTTGGTCAGGCTATTTCATTGGTCGGAACATGGATGCAAAGGATTGCTGTAAGCTGGTTAGTGTACGACCTTACACATTCTGCTTTTATATTGGGTCTGGCCGGATTTGCCGGACAAATACCCATGCTTTTTCTTTCACCTTATGCAGGTGCTTATGTGGACCGGCACAGCCGTTACCGTACGTTGCTGGCAACACAAATTGCTTCTATGATTCAAGCCGGACTGCTGGCAGCTATGGTGTTGGCAGGTTATAATAATATTGCCGGCATTATTATATTAAGTCTTTTGCTGGGAAT
>JAICTW010000512.1 GCA_025936195.1 Flavisolibacter sp. | reverse complement strand
TCTTCACTTCTTTTACTGCATCACGTGGGCTCCATCCAATGGTTTCACTTCCCGAAGGACAAACCTGGATATCAAAATAGTTGTCGTGTGCTTCAAACTTCGCATCTTCTGCTTTTACACCTTCTTTTCCGGAAACAGAAGCATGAATGTTCTTGCCTTCAATTTCAAATTTTTGTCCTGCCTCTAAAGTTTCAAGGTTCAGGCTTTTTACAAATTCAAATGCTTTGGCAAAGCGTGGATGAAGGCAAACATATTTGTCAATATTAGCAATGTTGTCGAGTATCATGTTTTAAGTTTAGAGTTTTGTGTTTTGAGTTGTTTGATGAGTTGCAGGATTGTTTTGTTTTTGATGCAAAAATGAAATCCGCCCAACAATGCCGGACGGATTTCTATTTACATGAACATTACGCTTCATTTCTTTCGAATTGTTCTTATGTGCTACATGCCGATGGCATGCACCTTCATTCATTATCGCTGCACACGTCCGGATGCATCGCCTTTCATCAATCCTTTCACATCATCGAGTGTGGCATGATTCAAATCGCCGGGAATGGTATGCTTCAATGCCGATGCCGCCACACCAAATTCCGCAGCATCTTTCAAAGCCATTCCGGTAACTAATCCGTAAATAAATCCGCTGGCAAATGAATCACCACTACCTACGCGGTCAATAATCCGCACATCGTATTTTCTGGTATGATAAAATTCAGTTCCGTTATACACCAATGCACTCCATCCGTTATCCGAAGCACTGTAGCTTTCCCGCAAAGTGGAAGCAATGTATTTGAAACCGAACTTGTCCTTCATTTGTTTGAAAATGCTTTTGTAACCTTCTAAGTTCAATTCACCTTTAGTGATATCAGTATTTTCCGGTTTAAAACCTAAGGTGGTTTCTGCATCTTCTTCGTTACCAATACAAACATCCACATACTGGCAAAGACGTGTCATCACTTCTCTTGCTTTTTCTTTGCTCCATAATTTTTTGCGGTAGTTTAAATCAATACTTGTGGTAACGCCTTTTGCTTTTGCCGCTTTCAATGCCACTTCTGCCAATGCAGCGGCTTTATCGCTCAAAGCAGGCGTGATACCAGTGGTATGAAACCATTCAGCACCTTCAAATATTTTATCGAAATCAAATTCTGAAACATCAACATCGGCAATCGAAGCACCTGCACGATCATAGATCACTTGCGAGGCACGCATGGAAGCGCCGGTTTCTAAGAAATAAATACCGAGACGTTTGCCACCGCGGGCAATGTATTGCGTATCCACACCATAACGGCGAATATGATTGATAGCGGCCTGGCCAATTGCATTTTCCGGAACCTTGGTTACAAACACTCCATTCAGTCCATAATTACTAACGGCCACGGCTACGTTAGCCTCTCCGCCACCATAGGTTACATCAAAGCTGTCGGCCTGTACAAAACGTTCGTATCCGGGAGTGGACAATCGGAGCATGATCTCTCCAAGTGTTACAACTTTCTTAGACATAAATTTGATTCAGTTATTTGTGAGTAATGAATAAAGATGCGCATAACGCTTCAATACAAACAAATGTATAGAGGAAGCCGGAATGAAACGTTGATTCCACCATAAAAATGTCCGGCAACGTTTGCACTCAAAAGTAGATCAGTTCACGTGTTCACAAGTTCACGAGTTAAAGTGCAGTGTTCTTGTATTACCGAAACTTGCGAACTTGTGAACTCGTTTAACTCGTAAACTTTCTTCGGTAACGTTTGCGTAAAAAAACTGCAAATGTTAACGCATTCTCACAGGCTAAAAACATGATGCTTTGTATCTTCAACGGCGTTAAGCAATTGTTTGCTATTCTTCCCTGATAAAAATTGACGAACATGAGTACCGGTACAAATACTGCGGTTGATAAGAAATCTGAAATTCTCCAGCTAACCTTACACCAAGGCGTGTTGCCTTTGTATTTTAATAAAGATGAGAAAGTGAGTGTTGCTGTTTTGAAAGCTTTGTACGAAGCAGGCATTCGCACGGTAGAATACACCAACCGAGGTGAAGCCGCATTGAAAAATTTTAAAGTATTGCGCAAAGTATGCGATACCGAATTGAATGGAATGTATCTTGGTATCGGCACCATTAAAAACGGCGATCAGGCAAAAGCGTTTGTTGATTCGGGTGCTGATTATCTGATCAGCCCGGGACTGGTGGAAGATGCTGCCAAAGTAGCCGATCAAAATGGTTTACTTTATGTGCCGGGAGCAATGACGCCCACAGAAATCATTAAAGCAGAACAGATGGGATGCACATTGGTAAAATTGTTTCCGGGCAATGTGTTAGGCCCCGGCTTCGTAAGTGCTATTAAGGAATTATTCAGCGGAGTGAAATTCATTATAACAGGTGGTGTGGAACCTGAAGAGAATAATTTGAAAGGATGGTTCGGTGCCGGTGCTGCAGCAGTTGGAATGGGAAGTAAACTGATCACAAAACAAAGTTTGGAAAATAAAGACTACGCAAAAATCACTCAGCTAACCAAAGAATCGCTGAGATTAATTGAAGTGGTTAGAAAATGATTCAATAGTAATTCGATTGAAGGCTATATAAAATAAAGTTCATGCTGACAGAAACAAAAAGGACTACTTCGACTGTAATAAATAAAATGTCAAATTACCGTTGGGTAATCTGCGGCTTATTATTTTTTACAGTTGCTATTAATTATATGGACAGGCAGGTACTTTCATGGATTTGGAAAGACTACCTGGTTCCGGAATTTCATTGGACAGATAGTAATTATGGAGATATCACAGGGTGGTTTTCTATTTTCTATGCTGTATCAATGCTTTTTGCAGGAAGGTTCATTGATTGGTTAGATACAAAGAAGGGATTTCTTTGGGCTATCGGAATATGGAGTATTGGTGCATGTATTCATGCATTTTGCGGTATAGCCACATCCGGAATAATAACAGGAAATTGGTTGTTTAGTTTTGCAGGTGCCAAAGAATCCATAGCAAAGGTTTCGGACATTGGACTTGTGGTTAGCACCAGTGTTGGTTTATTCATGTTTGCCAGATTAATATTGGCCATAGGTGAATCTGGAAATTTTCCTGCTGCTATTAAAGCAACGGCGGAGTATTTTCCTAAAAAAGACAGGGCTTTTTCAACCAGTATTTTTAATTCAGGCGCAACCGTCGGAGCGTTGATTGCACCGATTACTATTCC
>JAICTW010000313.1 GCA_025936195.1 Flavisolibacter sp. | reverse complement strand
CCGTAGTTGGTCGCCTGACCAACTGCATGATAAAAAATCTTACCTGTTTTATTGATGAACATATAAAATGGTAAAATGATGTGCAAGAGAAATTTCTTTTAATCAAACTTTCAAACAAAAATATATAATCAAAAACGCGCAGAAATTTATAAACAATGAAAAGAAAAATTTTTATCATTTCTGCTGCTGCATTATCGCTGATTTTTTTTAGTAGATGTAATTCAGGTGCGGCATCAGCAAACGATGATATTTCCACCGACTCTGCAACAATCGCCACAGGCGAAACCATTTTCAACCAGCAGTGCAGTGGTTGTCACAACTTCAGGCAGGATGCAATAGGCCCACAATTGGGCGGGTTGACAAAAGAAGTAAAAGTTGACTGGATAAAACATTTTATCAAAGACCCTCAACAAGTAATTGCATCCGGAGATAAACGAGCAGGGGAACTGATGACAAAATACAAAGTGGCGATGCCATCATTTGCTTCATTAAAGGAGAACGAAGTGAATGCGGTGGTTTCTTTTTTAAACATACATCAACTCAACAAAAGAAAATTAAAAGGAGATGAATTAGCGAATCCCATTCCCGAGCCGATAAAGGTTTCAGACCTTGTAGTGAATCTTCGGCCATTCACACAAATACCAGCATCAAACGACAGCGCACCAAAAGCAAGGATCACAAAAATGAGTTATCAGCCAAACACAGGTAAATTGTTTGTGGTTGATTTGCGCGGCAAATTATATCGTCTTGAAAATGGCAAACCAGAAGTGTACATGGATATGGCGAAACTAAGACCAAAGTTTATCAATCAGCCGGGGCTTGCAACAGGTTTCGGCAGTTTTGCTTTTCATCCTGAGTTTGCAAAGAACGGGCTCTTGTACACAACGCATACAGAAGCGCCAAATTCCGGGAAAGCAGATTTCAGTTTTGCTGATTCGATAAAAGTAACCGTGCAATGGGTCCTAACCGAATGGAAAGTAAACGATCCGTCAGCCGCGACATTTTCGGGAACGGGTCGTGAACTTTTAAGAATAAATTTTGTCACCGGTATTCATGGTGTGCAGGAGATAACTTTCAATCCGCTTTCAAAACCCGGCGCTGCAGATTATGGATTGTTATACATCGGCGTGGGTGATGGAGGCGCTGTTGAAAACGGCTATGCATTTCTTGCGCATAGTCCCGAAAAAGTTTGGGGAACTGTTCTTCGCATCAATCCAAAAGGTAACAACAGTGCAAATGGACACTACGGAATACCGGCAAATAATCCTTTTGTGAAAAACAAAAACGCGCTTGGAGAAATTTATGCTTATGGCTTTAGAAACCCACACCGCATTACATGGACGCACTCTGGCGAAATGCTTGTGAGCAATGTGGGGCAGGGCAATATCGAGTCGCTGTATCTTGTAATGCCCGGTCACGATTATGGCTGGCCCATCCGCGAAGGGAATTTTGTTTCCTCCGATGTGGAAGGAAATCTTGGTGCAGTTACACCGCTGCCTGCAAACGATAGCATCTATCATATCACTTATCCTGTTGCAGAGTTTGATCATGATGAAGGTGCGGCAATCTCTGGTGGATTTGAATATGAAGGTTCTGCAATACCGCAGCTAAAAGGAAAATTTTTGTTTGGAGATATTCCGTCGGGAAGATTGTTTTATGTTGATGTTGCTGATTTAAAACAAGGTAAGCAGGCAACAATTAAAGAGTGGAAAATTACAATGAACGGTTCACCCACTACACTCAAAACACTTTGCGGCAATGATCGTGTTGATCTGCATTTTGGAAAAGATCCGCAAGGCGAATTGTACATCTTAACGAAAGCTGATGGAAAAATATACAAGCTATCATGTGCAACGTCGAAATCATAATCATATCAAAACAATCATGCTCATGAATAAGCCATCATGAAACAAAAAATTTTAGTCGTTGCTTCTGTTTTCGTTGTTTGCCTGCATGCAGGAGCGCAAAGCATCTCTATAGAATTGCCGGTGCATTATTTTCGTTTGCTCGATGCGGGTGTTAAAAGAATTGAAGAACGACTTGCAGCAGAACCCGAAGCTACGCTTGCTTCACTCGAATCGCAACCGGGATGGACTCATTTTCCTAACGCGATTTTGATGCCCGCAGTTCTGTATACAAAATCACATGCAGCAAACAAACACTTCGGTGATACAGCCATGCTGCAACTGGCGTTGCGTATTGGTGATCTGCTTGTCGTTGAATACAACAACGGACATTACACTTCACGCGGGGATAATGATTGGGATACCTATATGTGGCTCGAAGCATACCGCTTGCTTGAAAAAAAATTAGAAGATCGACGTACACAATGGAAAGAAATATTGCTGAAAGAACTCTCATTATTGGAACCGAAGCTTGTTAAGTGCGAGAACTATCCGTGGTACAATGCGCCTTTTATTACCACATCACCCAATCATTATTCTATCTATGCTTCTACGTTATTGGTGGGCGGACATGTTTTTGATAAGCCTGAATGGATAACACTTTCAACAAAAGTGTTACACCGTTTTTGCGTCGAAGAACAAACTGTTGACGGCTATTGGGGTGAGCACAGCCAGGCAGGGCCAACAACGGGTTATGATTATTTAACTGTAACCCAAATTGCATTGTACTGGGAATATTCAAAAGATCCCGAAGCACTGAAAGCATTGCGGCGCTCGACTGATTTTCATAAATATTTTACTTATCCTGATGGCACGCCTGTTGAAACCATCAACGACCGTAACCGTTATTGGGGCGTTTCTATGTGGGGACATTTCGGCTTTTCACATTTTGCAGATGGCAGACGTTACGCGGCATTCCTCACCAGTTTTTTTCCTTACGGCGGTAATACAAAATCTTATGGCGGAGATTTACAATCGCTTGGCAGAATTGCCCAAGACGCACTTTATTTTCATGAAGGAAAAACCGAACCGATACCGCAGGATGAAACCGAATATGCACATGCTATGAAAGTGCCCGCAGGCATCCGCAAAACGGGAGATTGGGTGGTGACCTATTCCGGCATTATCGCTCCCCCCGTTAGTATTAATAATTTTTTTCTTGATCGTCAGTCACACTTTAGTGTCTTTAATAAAAAGACAGGATTGATCATAAGTGGCGCGAATTCAAAACGTCAACCGGAACTTGCAACTTTTGAAGAAGCTATTGGAAGAGACAGCATTCACATGCCAGTGAGCAGCCGTTTGCAAATGAGCGATGATACAGATAAATTGGCGCTTGCATACAATGTGTTTTTTGCTGTGCTGGAAGTGCCAAAGCCAATGCAAAAACAATTGAATTTTCGTTTTGCAACAACTTATAAATGGGGCGATGCTATTTCACAGTTGCACTTGCAACTGATGTTGAAAGCAGGCGACACACTCGAAACAGGCGCAGGGCGAAAAATTATTTTAGGAAAAGAAAAAATCGAATTAAGCAGTGATGATTTGAGTGGCTTGATTAAACACAACGGATGGACATTGCATTTGCCCACGGGAATGCATTTGGAATGGCCCGTGTATCCTTTTAATCCATACAAAGATGCACCGGAAACAGAACTCGAACGTGCAATTGGTGTTCTTTCTTTAACACTACAGCAAAAAGATGAAGAATTTCGATTTACATTGGAAGCGGAGTAAGAGCGAAGAAGAAGTTAGTTTATCATTAGCATTTCTTATGCTTATTTGATATGAACACGAAACCGGTCGGAGGTATTAATACAATAAAATGTAGCTTTTTCAAAATTTTAAAAGTAAAAAATCATGAAATTAAAGTCTCTGCCAATTCTTTTTTTTGTATCTGTCGCTTCATTGAGCTTGAGTGCTCAGAATACTTCATCATCTTTTAAGATTATTGGATATTACCCCATTGATCAGGCAATGAAAGCAGATACATCGCAAGTGCCATTTGATAAACTTACTCACGTTGATCTGGCTTTTGTTAACCCTGATAGTTTAGGTAATCTTAACCAGAACTTTGGTGCTTTAACGCCGTTTATCAAAGCGGCACACACTCATAATGTAAAAGTTCTTTATTCCATCGGAGGAGGTTCATACCAGGGGCAATACCACGCACTTTTAAAGGAGGGGAGGAGACAAGAGCTGATTAAAAACTTTGTCTCAAAAGTTCTTCAGTACGATGCAGATGGAATAGATGTGGATTTGGAGTCGGGCTATGCTTTTGGATCAGAGACTGATCCCAATTACGGCATTTTTATAACGGAATTAGCACAATCTTTAAAATCAAAAAATAAGCTGATCACAGCAGCATTACCAAGCTCGCCCGGAAATGTGGTTACACATGAAGTGCTGACTCAATTTGATTTTATTAATATTATGTCTTATGATCATACCGGGCCATGGTCACCCGATCGTGCAGAAAATCATGCTTCATACTCGGATGCGATGGACGATCTGAATTACTATTTGAATACACTAAAAGTGCCGAAGGATAAGCTGATTCTTGGGGTTCCCTTTTACGGACATGGATTTGGCCCCGGGTTAAACGACCCGGTTATTGCATGGATGACCTATAAAGAAATTGTTTCAACTTATGCAGGAGCTGAATGGGTAGATCACTGGCATCTGCCGAATG
>JAICTW010000054.1 GCA_025936195.1 Flavisolibacter sp. | reverse complement strand
TTTGGTTGTTTTGATAATGACATTATTGGCAACCCACACATTCCAAATGGGTGTGTTGTCTTCTTTATTAAGACTGACAATTTGTGGAGTTTCATTGTCAATAGAAACAGCAAATTGCAATCCGTTTGGCGCATTTTCAAAGTTGAGAGTGGGAGAGAAGTAGGTTAATAGATCTGAACTGTCTTTGCTATTGCAATAAAAATCATATTCTACGTGCGGACTTGAACTGCTTAGTTGGGACGATGCAGTTACTGGAAATGTTGTGATGCCGTCGCCGTCTTTTCCAATATCCGGAATGACTTTCCAGTGAATGTTTTTTGAACCTATAGCTCGTGTCCAGTCATCCGCGTTGACCGAAATAAGAGCCCGGTCTTCATAAAAAATTTTTGTATTGAGCTTTTGAAGTATTCGCTTTTCCTGAAGTGTTATATCCCTTCGTACTGATGTTGTATCATAGTAGGCCGATGTCGTATCATTTGAATGTCCTTTGTTCAAATAGAATACTACAGGGATTTTATTGACAGGAGGTTGTTGCCAATAGGTGTAACCAATATGCGTTTGATCCATCATGTGGTTCCATTTTCCACCGGCAATTTGATTATACTGAACTGAAATCAATGAATCATTTTTATAAAGCTGCTTTGCATAGTTTGCATAATCATTTGCAGAAAGTACACTGTCTTTTGCATTCAAATGGTTCAAAGCAACGTTCAAATACATCTCATGTAAGTTGGCGAATGCTTTTACAGGATGGAGTACCAATTCAAAAAAAGCATCTTTGTATTCTTTTGGCAGAGCGTTATTAATTTTATTTGCTTCTGCTTCTAATTTCTTCCATTCGCCAACGACTCTTTCAAATTCGTCTAAATCATAGGTCTTTTCATTCAGTAACTCCGGTTTTCTCCTTGAAGCATACTGAGAATACTTTCTCAAAATTTCGCCAATTTCTTTTGCATGTCCATCGCCAAATTGTTCCCTTGCCCATTGCGTATAAAAATCTCTCAAATTATCTTCATTCCATTTTTTCGTATTGTAGGCATAATCTAAAAAGAAAGAGATGGGCATTTCCATTGGTTTTAAATCACCAACATTCGCAATCCATATTTTATCCACTCCATATTCATAAGCCAGGTGCATTTGTTCCCATACCCTTGCAATGTTGTTCGTATTGATCCATTTGTAATTTCTTGGTCCGCCTACATAATCAAAATGGTAATAAATTCCATAACCACCACTTCTCTTTTTGTCGGTGAGTTTTGGAAGCCTGCGAATGTTTCCCCAGTTGTCATCACACAATAAAAGTGTAACATCATCGGGTACTCTCATTCCTTTATCATAATAGTCTTGCACCTCTTTATATAAAGCCCAAAGCTGGGGCGTTTGCGATGCAGGCTTGCCGGTAACCTCTTCAATGATCTTTCTTTGATCAGCAACAATCCTTTCTAATAAATTAATGGCAGTTCCCTGTGTCATCGGCATATCGCCATCGCCGCGCATGCCAATGGTGACAATGCTTTCGTGATGGTCCATGTTCTCAATTCCTTCTCGCCAAAATGCTCTCAAGGTGGAATCATTATTTGTATAATCCCACGGGCCTTTTCCATATCGTTTCCATTCCTGTTGTGCTCTTAACATTGGCTCATGATGGGATGTTCCCATTACAATTCCCCATTTATTGGCAAGAATCGGGTTAAGCGTATCATCATCATTGAATGCATTGCCCCACATGGCCGGCCAGAGGTAATTTGCTTTGAGACGTAACAACAATTCAAACATTTTTTCATAGACCAGATGATTCACGCCTCGGAATTTTTCTTTGGTCCATCCGGAGAATGCCGGCGCTTCGTCATTGATAAAAATGCCGCGGTATTTTACAGAAGGAGAGTCGTATTTGTAAATTCCCTTCTTTACAAAAACTTCCGTTTTCTTTTTTGCAGGAACATCGGCCCACCAGTACCAGGGAGAAACACCAATTTGTTTTGATAATTCAAAAACGCCATAGGCCGTTCCTCTTTTATCATTGCCCGCAATTACCAAAGCATTGTCAATTCCGTTGAATGGTTTGGAGAGAGTTTGCAATTGAAAGGCTTCCCATTTTCCTTTGATGGCACTAGCGTCAATTCGTTTTTCAGCAATTAATTTTTTGATAATGGAAGAACCATCAATGGTTCCGATAATAATTGTACTCTTTGAAGCAGATGAAACGTCACTTACAATGGCAGGCTTTTTACCCGTGACCATTTCGATATCATTTTGAAGAAGTGTTGCTGCCTTATTTACCAGCCAGTCGTCCTTGTCATCAACATAAATGGAGGAAACCTGAGAAGCATTGGCGACAACAAAACCTCCCTGCTCATTTTTTGTTGAGACGAAACTTTGCGCATTAAGTTTTAAAGCAAGCAGAAACACAATTAAAGAAAATATTTTCTTCATCTTACAAATCGTTTTTGTTTCTTATTCCGATTGGTGTCCTTCTGATTAATATATTTCTTCATCAAGCTGGCCTTGAGCGTTGGTGGCCTTCTCCCTTGGGGGAAGGTCGGGATGGGGCCTCAGAAGCCAATAGAGTTGCCGCCATCAACGGGCAGCACCACTCCGGTAATATATTTTGCCGCATCTGAAGAAAGAAACAAAGCAGCATCTCCAATGTCAGATGGATCTCCCAATTCTCTCATTGGTGTTCTCCCCAATACTTTATTTTTTCGCTCCGGATCGTTGTTCAATGCTTTTGCCGACATGTCCGTTGCAATAAAACCGGGAGCAATGCAGTTGACACGAATTCCCTTTGGTGAAAGATCAACTGCCATGGACCTTGTCATTCCTTCAATGGCCGATTTGGATGCTGTATAGGCAATCACTTTTGGAATGCCGTATTGCGAAGCCATGGAACTGATGTTGATGATGCTTCCGTCGATCTTTTTTTCGAACATGCATTTCACTACTTCTCTCGATAAACTGAAAACAGCCGTAACATTGGTAAGAATAATTTTTTGAAACTCTTCATCGGTTACTTCTGTAAATTCTTTTTTCATATTGATGCCGGCATTGTTCACCAGGATGTCAATTCGGCCATGTTTTTCAATGATCCTGTTCACAAGTTTTGGTATGGAAGAAAGATCACTCAGGTCTCCCTGCATGGGTTCACACAATTCACCCAATTTTTCTTTTGCCGCACAGAGTTTTTTCTCATCTCTTCCTACAATGATGGTGTGGATATTATTCTGAACAAATTTTTCGGTGATGGCCAGTCCAATTCCTGATCCGCCTCCTGTTACGATTGCTATTTTTTTCATTAAACAAATTTTAATAGGCTATGACGTGAACTTTTAAATATGATAACACGAATTACACGAATTAGGTTTTTTCGACTGGCTTTATCAATGAGTTTTATGGGCCAATCTTCTTTACTACTATTTTGCTTCTCTTGCGTCGCACTCTTGTACTTTCTGTAATTCTTATCATCATTTTCTAAGCTCACTGCTGTTTTCAATCATTCTTTCAATTGAAGAACCCACCCGGGTCGTTTATAGGTCAGTCACTCTCAACATCGCCCCTCCAGGAGGGGAAGGTTCTTGAAAGCACAATGTTTCTTTTTTCAATTTGGCTAAAGCCAATTAAGAAAGTGCTTTCATTATCCATCGCTTAAAAGCGAAGGCAATTGTAGAACACTTACACAATGCTCAATAGAATTATAGAACATTGAAGTGAGTGACCCTTCGATAAACTCAGGATAAACTCCAGCGTAGCTAAGTACATAATCATTCAACTAACTTTAAAGAACTGTTCAAACAAAAAGTAAACTCACCTAAACAATCTAACTGCTCTAAGAAAAGCAGAAGAAAGAAAAGCTTCTCCGACCTAAGTCTTCCTTTTAGGGGGACAGGGGAGAGCTTTACATATTCCCTCCAATTCCCGGCGAATACGGAAATCTCAAACTTTTATAATACTCTAATGTGTGATCCGGTTTTTCAACATTAGCAGGTATTGGCATTTTGGAGAATGTTTGGAAATATAGCAGGCAGGCATTCTTCCACCATTCCGCATCTTTCTCCTGTATCGTTAAAAACATTTTCACCTGCTTGAAACGTTCTTCATCAATAAAATTTTTCAGGCTGTTCCATTGCTGCTGCATCCACCTTACTGTATCAACACCCTGCTGATATTTTGTACAGAGTTCATTCCACAAAATTTTTCCGTCCTTTATTTTATGGTACCAGGAAACATGATGGAACCACAATAAAAATTTTTCGTCGCAGGTATTGGAATCTTTCCATTGGGCCTGCACCTGCGGAGCGTATTGCGCCAGGGCATTGCTGCCTGTTGATGTTCTGTTGAACCCAATTCCATAAGCGTCGGCACGATGATAATAAACAGGGTTCCAGTCGGCTCTTCCTAAATTATCTACCCATGGTCCGGGACCATAATGATGTCCTGTTGCCATGATGTGATGTAAGCCAAGAGGTGTCATATAATTCACCACAGCTTCCCTGGAGGCCATCATTATTTTTTCTATCGTGCTGACAACAATTGCGTCGTTCGAAAAAGTTTGCCTTATCCACTCGTTGGCTATTTGCAATGACGAAAGATCATGGTCCCAGGCCAGTCTTCCGAAAGCATACCAATTGGCCTGACCAAACGGATGATTGGTCCAATTGCGTTCATTGCCAATATTGGAAACGCCTGCCATTGCGGTGACGGAATAATTGAATAAAGAACCATCAATCACTTTGGCAACCGTTGATCCTTTTCCGTTGGCATAAGTATCAGCGCCTAAAACTTCTTTGAACAACGGAGCTTCATAAACTAAATGCGTTCCTTGTCCAAGATATTCTTGTGTTAGCTGAAATTCCATTGCCAATGGTGTATTTGGCATCGCTCCGAACAGTGGAGAGAACGGTTCTCTTGGTTGAAAATCTATAGGTCCATTTTTAACCTGTATCAAAACATTTTTTCTGAATTGTCCATCAAAAGGTTTGAATTCATTGTACGCCTGTTTGGAACGATCGGCGGATGCAATGCCGCTTTCATTATTTACTTTGAGTGAATCAAAATTTTCATTGCTTTTTTGAACACGAACATCATACACAAAAGCACGCCACATGATAATGCCACCATGTGGTGCTACAGCATCGGCCAGCATATTGGCACCATCCACATGCGAACGGTTGTAAGTTTGAGGTCCGGGCTGTCCTTCCGAATTTGCTTTCACCAAAAATCCACCGAAGTCGGGGATGTATGAATAGATTTCATCTGCTTTTTTCTTCCACCAGTTTTGAACCGAAGTATCTAATGGATCAGCCGTTTTCAATCCGCCAATTTCAATGGGTGCACTGAATTTGGCCGTGAGATAAACTTTGATGGCGTACGGACGGAAAACATCTGCCAGTGCTTTTACTTTTATTAAATACTGTTTGGTAAGAACTAAAGCATTTGCATTAACGTTGGTTAAAACCGTTCCATTAATTCCGATGGAAGCATTGGCCCTTGCATAATCAATATAACGTTGATCAATGTAATCAGGTAATTCATGCCAGTTCCATATTGAAAGTCCCGCAAAGCCGCGTTCAACAGTTCTGTTTAAATTATCCCAGTGGTCTAAAATCCGGTTTTGAATTTTGGGAATGCTGGTGATGGAAAGTGAAGTAACATCTTGATGTGTTTGAAGTAATCGTAAGAAATGAAACACTCCATACAGAATCCCAATGTCGGTATTGGCAGTGATGATGATTTTTTTAGCTGAGGAACTGATGAAGAAGCCTTCATTCCCCAACACGTTGTAATTTGGCGTTACCAGATGAGACTGAATACTTATCACAATAGAACTATTGCCACCGTTTTTTGCTTCAACAATTTTTTTATCAAGTAATCCCTGCAATCCTGTGAGTAATTCCTTTTTTGCAACATTCAAGGTAGGTGAGGAGTTTTCAAAAAGAACAGAGCTGATCTGATTCCTGTATTGCTGAAGCAATGCAGCGTTATCAATTTTATCATACCGAAGCCAAAGCCGGTAGCCATCCTCAGCAAATAATGCAATCGCTTGCATAAACAGGATCAAAAGAAGAAAGCATTTTTTCATACAGCAAAGAGAATTCTAACTTGATTTTTTTAACGATGATTTCCGGATGATCAATTCAGACCGGAGGATAATGGTATTGGTATTATGAATAGGTGAAACCCCGCTCAAATGATCTATCAAATGCCTGGCTGCTACGGCCCCCACTTCGTATCCGTTATAATTAATGGTAGAAAGATGAGGTTCTACCACTTTTGAAATAGGATCGTTATTGAATCCCACAATAGCAATATCATCCGGAATGCGAATGCCTTTTTCTTTTAAAGCGATTATGCACCCTGCTGCTGCGCTGTCGTTTGCAACAAACACGCCGTCGGGAAGAGGTTTCATCGTTAAAATTTGTTCTGCAGCGCTTACTCCGGCTTCCTGACTAAGATCACCAATGATCACATCTTCTTCCCTAAATTTTATTTTATGCTCAGCCAACGCTTTTTTGTATCCTTTTAAGCGATCAACATAAACGTTTTGCCTTGGCATTGCGGTGATATGAACAATTCTTTCGCACCCTTGCTCAATCAAATGCTTTGTTGCTTCATAAGCAGCCTGGCTATTATCAATTAAAATGCAAGTGCTATTGGAATGTTCCTTTACGCGATCAAAAAAAATAACAGGAATATTCTTTTTGAAAAAGGGATCAAAATGCGAGAGACCATCTGTATCGTAAGCAAGTGAAACAAGCAATCCATCTATTCTATTGTTAAACATTGTTTTCGCATTAGCAGCTTCTTTGGCGGATTGTTCAGACGACTGGCTAATAATTAAATTATATCCATGACTGTTGGCAACCTGTTCAATGCCTGAAATTACGGCTGATTGAAAATGGCTGTTCAGCTTTCCAACGATCACACCAATTGTATCTGTTTTTTTATTGCGCAGATTTCGTGCAAAATGGTTTTGGCGGTAACCGATTTTGTCGGCAAGTTCAAAGATCCTCTTCTTTGTTTTTTTACTAATGGCAGGATGGTCTTTCAATCCGCGGCTTACTGTAGCGGGAGATATCTTCAGCTTTTTGGCAATATCGTAAATGGTGACTTCTTTATCGTTCTGCATAATGAGTTTGGTTGCTCCTGCTTAATTACCCAGGCTTTTTTAGTGATGATTTTCGTATGATGAGATCAGAGCGTACAATAATGGTATTAGTTTGATGAATACTGCTGACGCCTTTTAAATGGTTGATCAAATTACGGGCAGCAATTTCTCCCATGTCCTCACCCGGATAATTAATCGTTGTCAGTGCAGGCTCGATCAATTTTCCAATCGAGTCATTATTGAAACCCACAATGGCAATATCATCGGGAATGGAGACGCCGTGTTCTTTTAAGGTGCGCATGCAAACGGCAGCCACAAAATCATTTGTGATGAAAGCGCCATCGGGCAGCGGTTTCATTTTTAAAATTTTCTTTGCTGCTTCCACGCCGGCTTTTTCACTTAGGTCATTTACCAGCAGCAGGCTTTCTTCAAATTCAATTCCGTTATCAAAAAGTGCGTCTCTGTATCCCCGGTAACGTTGCGAGTACACGTTTCGCTTAAGGCTTGACGTTACATGTACAATTCTTTTGCAGCCTTGTTCAATAAGATGTTGTGTAGCCACGTAACCACATTTGGCATTGTCAATAATAACAACGGTATTATTTCCATCCTGCTCCACACGGTCAAAGAAGAGCACAGGTACCTCTTTGTCAACGAACGGCTTGAAATGTTTCAGGTCCGTAGTATCAAACGAAAGAGAAGCGATCAATCCATCCACTCTTTTATCAAAAAGGTTCTTGGCGTTGGCCGCTTCTTTTGCATAGCTTTCAGAAGAGTGGGCAATAATAATATCGTATCCCTCATCTGTAGTTACTTTTTCAATTCCTGCCAGAACGGAAGTAATAAAATTACTGTTCAACTCGTGAACAAGAACGCCAATGGTTTTGGTTTGCTGCTTGCGAAGGTTTCGTGCAAAATGATTGGTACGATAACCCATTTCATCCACCATATCAAAGATTTTTTTCTTTGTTTTTTTGCTGATGGCGGGATGGTCTTGCAGACCACGGCTTACCGTGGCGGGAGAGAGGTTGAGTTTTTTAGCAATGTCGTAAATGGTGACTTCTTTGCCCTTTTGCATACAATCGCTTACATGTTGATAAGTAAAGCTAAAATAAATTTTTTTTAAAAAAAATTATGTAATCGGTTGCACAAATCAAAAATCTCCCTAAATTCGACATCGAATAGAGGAAAGGATACACTGCTTTGATGAAAAATAAACTAACGGTTATGCTGCTTTCATCTTTAACTCTGCTAAATAATCTCAGGCATTTTCTGAAATCTTGTTCAGATAATTTTCTTTTTTCTTATCGCCATTTTTGTGCTGAAGAAAATTATTTGCCAATAACATCCTTCTTATTTGAATTACCATCCAACCTGAAAACTCCTGCACAATTTTTAAATAACTGGAAAACCTGATAACATTAGTTCGTCATTGAAAACACCTGCACTAAAAATTCTTATTCAATGAAAACCCGGATTAATACAAGTAAAGAATTTAAAAACACTATTTATGAAAATTTCGGTTACGCAAATTTCACCACAGGCGTCAACCTTTCGCAGCCTGCTTTTGGAGAAGTTTAAAAAGACTGCTCTGCTTTTTTTAATGACAACCCTTATTGTTTTGCCAGCACTGGCGCAAAACAATGTTCCGGTCAGGGGCCGGATCACCAATGAAAAAAGTCAGCCAATTGCCGATGTTTCGGTTGTTGTAAAGGGTACCACTAACGGAACCACAACCAACAGCAATGGTGAGTTTCAGATCAATGCCCCTTCAAATGGAACCCTGGTGATTTCGTCTGTTGGTTATCCAACAAAAGAGATTTCCATTAATGGACAAACGACGCACAATGTCACGCTTACTACTTCTTCCACGGATATGGAGCAGGTGGTAGTGATTGGTTACGGTACCCAAAGAAAAGAGGCGGTGACTGGCTCTGTTGCTTCTATTAAGGGAGATGCACTACGTGAGGTTCCGGCTTCTAACGTTACACAAGCATTACAGGGACGAATAGCCGGAGTTGATATAACTCAAACTTCAAGTCAGCCCG
>JAICTW010000388.1 GCA_025936195.1 Flavisolibacter sp. | reverse complement strand
TTTGAACCGTCTATTTATTAATTTGGAAAATGAAATCTTTTAAGCTATGAAACAATTGTCCCAAACCTGGTTTGCCGAAGGTTATATTGATTTTGAGCTGAAGAAATATACACTTCTTGCCTACCTGCAACAGATCAACAAATACTTCAACGAAAACAAACTCTATCCTCAATTAGCCGATCTTATTTTTCACTACAATAATATTGTTGCTTTTCGCGAGAACAAGAAATACCTGCAGGAGCACTTCCCCAAAAAATTAACCGGTATCCAGATTGAAAAACTGCAGGTGCTGTACGAACAAATGATCGCCGATGACGACCTGATGCAAGAACTGGAACAGATCATCAATTATTCTGCAGGCGAAATGAAAACAACCATTACCAACGGAACTGAGATCTATGAATTTGTAGAGGGAAATCTCACCATCAGTCCAATTGGTATTGTTCCACTGGACATTCAGGAAGGTTATTTCTTTTTAAGTTCCGGCAATACCAGGTCAACCCATGTTTATCAATACCGCTTATCTAT
Source organism: Flavisolibacter sp. (assembly GCA_025936195.1). Next base: position 3,434 of record JAICTW010000388.1, on the reverse strand, counting down.
TTTTGAAAAGCATGACGAAAAGTTCCGCAGCATCAAAACCAATTATATTGAAATGATGTACCGCAGCATAGTGAATACGTATGAGAACATCAAATCGGAACTGATCAAAAACCGCAGCGATCTTCCAAACCCAGCGGTGTACAGCATCGAAACGGAATTAAGTTTTCCGGTGGAAGAAACCTTACTGCCAATCGCCAAAAGAAGTTTGGTGAAGTTTATTTCATTGGAGCACCAATAAAATAGTTATACCTGCATTGATCTTTGCCTTGAAAGATAGATCAGTCGCCATGTATGTAAGATCACGGCCAGAATGATTAATGCAAAACCTGCATAAAACCATTGGCTCAGGTATTTGTTTTCATGATAAATGATGAAGGCCAGAATGATCCCGTAAATAGGCTCCAGCGTCAATGTAAGATTCATGGTGAAAGCTGAAATACTTTTCAAGGAACGGATGTATAAAAAGAAAGTAAGAATAGTACAAACCCAGCTTAAAAGAATAAGCCATATCCAGTCCATTGTTGTTGGTGCTGACCATTGATCGCGAAAAAGAAAATGAAAAAGCGGAAGCAAAATACTCATTCCTAAAAACCCACCTGTGAGCTGGTATAAGGTAATGTGCTCAGGATGATATTGATCAATGATTTTTTTATTCATAACAGAAACCAGTACCGTAAGTACGGCGGCAAGCAATCCAACAATAATTCCCGTAGAAAAATTAAGGTGTGTATTGTAAATGATCAAAATTCCGGCAATGGCAAACACGCCCAGGACAATTTCAAAAAAATCAAATTTCTTTTTGATCACCAAAGGTTCAATCAAAGCGGCCATCAATGCTGTTGTGGAAAGACAGGTCAATGCAATGGTTACATTGGCCAGCTTAATACTTGCATAAAAACAAACCCAATGCAAGGCTTGCACAGTTCCAATTAAACAGATCATAAGGGTAGAACGTGCCGGAATTCTTCTTGCCTTTCCCTGCACTATGTATAATATCCACAAAGACACAATGGTAATAAGCAATCGCCACCATACAAGCATTATAGAATCAAGCGTGATAGCCCTTCCCAAAACACCGGTGAATCCCCACAAAAAAACTGCGGCGTTCAATTGTATCAAAGCCTTTTTCATTGGTATCAAAGAAACAGTAATAAAACAATATGCCAACGCGGAACTTCTTTACTCAATGCTTATGCTAAAACAGAATGACAGCAATCAGGAATCTTTGATATTTTAGTGCTTAATTTTCGTGCTGCTTCTTCAGGAAAAATTAAATAGGAACTGCTAATCAGGAAATACGCTAAACCAAATGAAATTGACTTCTATTTTTTATAAAAATCAGTACCTGTTTGGTATAGCGGTTTGCGTTCTTTGTCTGCTTAATCCACTAGCATCTTTGTCACAAACAGAACCACGAAAGCAAACGCCCAGCGACAAAGTTTTTCATTCGCTTAACACAGAAACCTGCAACAGCAGTTTAGGTGACCCCATCGTGAACTATACATTCGGCGCCGGAACAAGTTTTGGGCCTCCGCTGGCCGGCGGCATTACCACCATGCAATATCTTGCCAGTTCTTGTCCCAACGATGGACAATACACCATTACTAATTACACCAGCAATTGCTTTAGCAATGCGTGGCACACCGTTACCGATCATACCGGAGATGTAAACGGATATTTTATGCTGATCAATGCTTCTTATGATCCAAGCGATTTTTATGTGCAGCAGGTAGATGGCCTTTGCAGCGGCACCACTTATCAATTTTCAGCCTGGGTCGTAAATGTTTTAAACAAATCAGGCATTGCTCCAAACATCACCTTCAACATTGAAAAGACCGATGGTACAGTTTTACAGAGCTATAATTCCGGCGACATACCCGTAACCAGCACACCCGTATGGAAACAATATGGATTGTATTTTACCACTCCGGCAGGAATTACTTCTATTGTTATCCGCATGAAAAATAATGCACCCGGAGGGAATGGTAACGACATAGGTTTGGATGATATTACGTTTCGTCCGGCAGGACCTCTTACTGCCATCAGCAGCGCAGGGCAAGGCGATTCCATTAATGTTTGCAATGCAGCAGTTACACTGAATTCGAATATTGAAACCTGTTACCTTTCCAATGAATACCAATGGCAGGTTAGTGTCAACAACAGAAGCTGGACGAATATTGCAGGAGCTAACAGTACCTTGTACACCACTTCTATTCTACCACCGGGAAAATACAAGTACCGCTTATTGGTAAGCCAGGCAGGAAATATAAACATCAGCACCTGTCGTGTCAATTCCAATAGTATAACTGTGGTGGTTGTTCCCGATGCTGTTATTCAAAATAAACAGGTCATTATTTGCAGCGGACAGAGTTATACATTGCCTTCGGGAGCCATTGTTACTGCTGCAGGAAATTATTTGGATACGGCACGCTATGCTTTCGGCTGCGATAGCCTGATCACAAGGCTGCAGCTTACGGTTCAATCACAAACCGTTGTGGATAGCAGTGTGGCCATTTGCCAGGGAGAAAATTTTACGCTTCCTTCGGGAACTATTGTTTCTTCTGCCGGTATTTATCGCGACACATTGAAATATAAATCTGGTTGTGATAGCTTGATCCGAAATATTAACCTTAGCATTAAAGGCGTCATTATACGAGATACGTGGGTTAACATCTGCGAAGGCGAATCTACAACTTTACCTTGGGGAACCATTGTATCCGCTTCGAGCATTTACAGCGATACGACAAAATACATTGCAGGATGTGACAGCCTGATCAAAAATGTGCATGTACATATTACCGTGCCCATTTCCCAATCTGTAGGCAGATCTGTTTGTCCGGGGCAAACCTTTACCTTACCATCAGGCAGAATTGTTAGCACCCCTGGAATTTATCACGACACCTTGCGCACAGCCATCGGTTGCGATAGCATTATTACACTTCTCGATTTACAACCTTCACCTCCGCCCACCATTCAATTGAGTAAATCCAACGACGTTACCTGCAGTTTAGGCACTAGCAAATTAAAAGCAAGCGGTGGAGCTTATTATTTATGGTCGCCTGCGGCAACATTGGATAACCCGGCCCGCGCCAATCCAACGGCGAGTCCGGCTGCCACTACAGTTTATCATGTTGTAGTTACTAATGAATATGGATGCGTGGGAGAAGACAGCATTACCGTTGCAGTTAGTACCGATCCTTCGAACAAGATTTATATTCCAAATGCATTTACACCTAACAATGATGGGTTGAATGATTGTTTTGGAGTGAAATATTTAGGGCAGATATCGAACCTCAAATTTTCTATTTATGACCGCTGGGGAAACCGCGTTTTTTATACTACCAACCCTTCGCAATGCTGGAACGGAACTTACAAGAGAAAGGAATTAAACTCAGATGTATTTATTTATCAGATCAGCGCAACAACCTTGTGCG
>JAICTW010000029.1 GCA_025936195.1 Flavisolibacter sp. | reverse complement strand
TTGCCGTCCTTTCACAAACCCACGGGTGTGGTGACCTGTAGGTAGGCTAAAACAAGCCCGGTTCTCCACGGGTGATTTGGTAAACGTGAAAAAATTTATTTAAAATGAAACGTACATTTCAACCGCATCGCCGTCGTCGTAAAACCGTTCATGGTTTCCGTAAACGCATGCAAACTGCCAATGGCAGAAAAGTATTGGCAAGTCGCCGTGCTAAAGGCCGTCACAAGTTGACCATAAGCGATGAGAAGAAATTGAAATAAGAAGAGAAAGCAACTCAACCGTCTTATTTAAACAATATGGCAGCTCTCAACAGTAAACTGTTGAGAGCTTTTTATTTTAATCATTAATGTGATTGCGTTTTCAGGCTCACTTAATTTTGTCGAATGGCAGTAAAAAGGTTTGGATATGGGAAAAAGGAAAAACTAAAAAGCAGAAAACAGATAGAGGAGTTGTTTTTGAACGGCAAAAGCTTTTCATCGTTCCCTTTAAGAATTACTTATCAATTTATCCCGTCAGAAGAAAGTAGCTTGCGGGTGGGAGTAACAGCCGGAAAAAAATATTTTAAAAGAGCTGTAGACCGTAACCGTATCAAACGTTTGATTCGTGAGGCTTATCGCCTTCAAAAAAATGAGCTGGTACAAACCGTAAAACAAAAAGGACAAAAAGGCTTTTTGTTTTTTGTATACACCGGCAAAGCCATTCCGTCTTTTGAAGTGGTAAAGGAAGCAATGAACAAATGCCTGAAGCGTTTGGAAAACTCAATAAAAGCAAATGAACATCTTTCGTAAAATAGTGATCTTCCCTTTTGTTGCTTTAATCAAGTTATATCAATGGATACTGTCGCCATTGCTTGGACCCAAGTGCAGGTTTACGCCAACCTGTTCTAACTACGCTCTGGAAGCTTTTAAAAAGCACGGTGTGTTCAAAGGTTTTTGGTTAACGGTAAAACGCATCAGCCGTTGCCATCCTTTGGGCGGGCATGGTTATGATCCGGTGCCATAATAAGTTTGAGGTTTTTTGCCGCGAATCGATCTGGCAGGCATTCTTGAAAGCAAAATTCATTCGCTGCAAGCTCAAATCAACTATTCCCGGTGAAGATTGATTTGGCTTTATGATAAGAGAGGTTTACTCCGGACGCAAACTATCGGGAACATCTACCAAACCGGTTGGCTGTTTAATATGAATATTAGAAAGATCCTGATGGGCATCCATTCCGGTGCCAAACAAAACGGTGCCTCCTTTTTTGACCCAAACATTTTTATCCGTATAAAACAATTGCGTGTTCTGGTCCCACCACAAATCAGGAGAACGAAGTGAATCACCCTGCATATTATACACCAAAACACTGTCGCGCAGGTAAACTTTATTCAGGCTCTCGTAATACTTTCCATACTTCGCATCCAAATGACTGTCCAATCTTCCAAGGCTATCAAAGAAATTGACATGGAGGCTTTTCGGAAATTCAACATAAATGGTATCGCTTGAATAGCGGATCATATAGGGTGCCCAAAGCTTTGCTTTTAACAGGCTGCCCTGGCTTAAATAGGTTTCAATATTTTTTGCTTCTTCAACCATCACCTTTGGCTTGGTCAATTCATCAATGGCTTTTTGATCATTCTCGCAGGCAAAAAAGAAAAAGCAGCTAAGAACCATAGCTGCTGATTTCAAAAAACTTTTATGAAAAAGGGTTCTAATCATATTTTCTTTTGACAAACCAAAAGTCACCAAGGTTAAGTCCAACTGACAAACGGAAAAGATTTTCTTTCAGCAGATTGTCGTTGTTCCCCCTTTTCATGTACTCCAATCCAATATTAATAATACTGGATTGATTGGGAGCCATCCGGTTAGTGGGAATTGGCAAAGCCATTCCGAAAGAAGCGCCAATCAAAGGCAATTTATTTTGAACTCTTATATAATCCTGGCCGGTAAAAAATCCGAAACGATAAGCCACATTACTGAAATAATTAGTACGTGGCCTTGGAGAAAACTGTGCCCCAAAATTCAAGATCCAGTTGTCCTGCACAGAATCTACCTGTCCAAAATAGCGGTATTCACTCCATTTACCTTTATTATAGTCGGCGCCAAACAACCAACTGCTTCCATTTACTTTTGCATTTTGAACTGTAAATCCTGCTTTGTAGGTAGAAGGATAAATCATTTCACCTTTCACACCAGTGCTTTGATAAACGCTGTCAATACGCAACTCTTCTCCCGAAGCACCAAGTGCATAGGTTTGCCGCAGCACGTCCTGTGAACCTTTGATGGTTTGCCTCCAGTTACCGGAAACACCGAGACGCAAAATAGTTTTTTGATCTTTCGTATTCTTCAATGTTGCAGCGTACTGAATACCTGCATCAAAAAACAAACCTCCGAAAGAACTGGTGTTAGAATGTTCAGATGAATAGTAGTGAACCGTATCGTTAACCAAAGTTCTCAGTGTTGTGTTTTCCTTATTGCCAAACAGATAACCGATATTAGCACCAAGACTGAGGTTTTTAATAGCGAAACCTGTTCCGATAGTTGGCAAATAACTTCCACCGCTTCCACGGAACTGTGTAATAGCTCTTTCGATAGCATTTCCGGTAACCGGATCTTTTAAAATGTCATCCTGATTAATCAAATAACTGATGCGGCTTAAAGGACGGATGCCGAAAGCCAGTCCCCAGTTACGGCGCAGCGGCATGCCTACTTGCAAATACGAAAACAAAAGATCAGATGAAGTAAACCGGTCGGGTGTATTGGGAGCGATCAAGGTACGGTTCTCAAAATTGGTTCCCACATCAAAAACTACACGCCCTGAAGAAAGTTTTTTGGAGCGTTGTTCACGCAAAGCATAGAATTGAGAAAAGGATGCAGGATTAGTAAAGTTTACGGAAAGATTATCGGCATAGCCGGCAGAAATACCACCCATGCTTCTCAACGTAACATTGCTGTTGGCGGAAAGATTTCCCAAACCATATCGTGAATAAGGTGAATTGTTTTGTGCAAACAGGATGTATGAAAAGGAAAGAAGAAAAAGAGATAAAACGATTTTCAGAACACTGGCCTTTCGCTTCCTAAGCATGATTGATCTGGCTAATTGCATAAAGTCCTTTAAAGATTAAATCAGGGTCTGCAAATATCTTATTTTTCAAATGGGGCTCAAATATACCAATATCACCCCCGGTTAAAACCGCGTTAAAGTTCCCGAACTTTTCATTGTATGCTTCTATCATTCCATCAATCTCTTTGGCCATTCCCATTACTACGCCGGTTTGCAAATTTGTTTTGGTGTCGTAACCAATGAGCGGCACATTCCACTCGGCTTCTACCAATGGAAGCTTTGCCGTAAAATGATGCATAGCTTTAAAACGCATTTCCATTCCCGGCGAAATAGATCCGCCAATTAGTTCATGCGATTGATTAATGAAATTGTAAGTGATGCACGAACCCAGTCCAATAGCCAGATTATTTTTTTTAGGAAATAAATAAACACTTGCCGCAGCAAGGGCCAACCTGTCGGCGCCAACGGTTTCCGGTTTTCCTACCGGAATGGTGAAGGGTAATTTTGATTGGCTGTTCAGTTTGTGAAATTGTGTCGTTGTTTTCAGCAGCTCTTCCAATTGTTCGTCGTGCTCAATAACTGATGAAAGGATTGATCTGGAAGGTTGGTATTGCTGAATGATCTCCTGCAAATGATACAAGGGATGTTCATTCAACACCATCACTTCTTTCAATTCACCGTTTTCAAACAAAGCTGTTTTCAACCGGGTATTTCCAAAATCAAGACAAAGCGTCTTGGTCATGTAACTGGTGATGTTGACCGTAGATGCAGAATTTTGTGATTGCGCCTGAGGCTTTTTGGTTTGAAACATGAGCTATTAAATGACACGAAATTAGGCACGAATGACACGAATTAAGAAAGTTCAATTTTCAACAGACGGAATATAGAAACGAGTGCTTTCCAATTTCTAAGAGAGTTTCAGATTTTGTCCGGCAATCCACAATTCGTGTCATTCGTGTAAAAAAATTCGTGTAATAATTAAATATCGAAGTTAAAGCTTGAAAGATTTTTGAAATGGCCATTTTGCTTCACCCGCTTTTTCAGATGTTCCATTTCAGCAATCACCGGAATTACTTTGGAAAGATGCCTCCTTAAATATTCCTGGCGCTGGCGTTCCTGCATGAGCCCGAGCAATTCATATTCTTCCTGAATAGAAAGCCCAACATGATGTGCCAGGTCGTAGGTGTTTAACTCTTCGTCTTTTTTCCTGAAATCTTTTTTGATCTTTAAAAGCTTGTGCAATTCGCGAACGGTATTGACAACACGGCGCATGATATCTGCGCTCCCGTGTTCGTGATTAACAGGATAATTGACAATAGCGCCGCTGTATAATTTATCGGGAATTTCCTTGATCACTTCCAATATCCGGAAGACACTGCTGCCCTGGGTTTTTATGTCCATTTCGCCATTATCATGTACAGTGGTCATTTCAGTTATCGTTACCATAGTACCATAATCCTGAAGCTTGTTCTCAATGACCGCAGGAATGCCGAATGGTTTCTTATCGGCATAACATTCATTGATCAGTTGTTTGTACCTCGGTTCAAATATGTGAAGGTTCAGATGTTCGCCGGGATATACGACAATGCCTAAAGGAAATATCGGAATAAAATTGGTCATGCTTCTGCACTGCAAATTTGATGCAAAGCAAATACAAATTCTTCGCTCACAAAACCATACGGAACCATTTCCACCACCACAAAACAACAAAGGCATAAATGAAAACACCAAACTGAGCTTCCAGACCAATATCAAATAAAAAACTAAAAGCCATCACCAGATTAAGCATCAGCCAAAAAAAATAATTTCTTTTTACCGGTTGAAAGAAAGGCACCAGCATTGCTATAAAAAATAAAATCATTCCCAGCCACCCGGCAAAACCCGCATACATCAATGGTTCGCTGCTGGGAAAGAGCTTATCTGTTTTCGCCATTTGCGGAATATTTTTATCGTACCATTCATAGGTCTTGTCCACTACATCGCCGCCAACGCCAAAAGGATGTTGCTGCAAAACATTCCATCCTGCTTTTAAGGATAAAACACGGTTGCCATCGTTTGCGCCTTGTATGTATTTGTTTTGTGTGGTATTGGAAAGATCATAAAGATTATAGCGGATGCGATTTTGAAAAGTTGGAAAAACAAACCATGCTACAAGCGGCATGGCAATAAGAACGAATAATAAGCTTATGCTCCACTTTATGCTTGGACGGGTAAAAATGAAATAAAGAATTATTGCAAACAGAAAAATGTACAAGGAAATCAAGCCGGTTCTTGCAGATAAAACATGCAGATAAACAATGAAGAAAATACTTCCGAGACTTAAAATAATTTTCCCTTTTCGTCCCACCATTTCTTTGATCAGCAACACAGAACAAATCACTGCAATGCAAACCAATAAACTAAACCGCACATGATCATTGTCCAATGGCGTAGCAAAAATTTTTGCTTTCAAATATTCACCATGGATCACCTCCCTGTTTTGTACATATTGCCAAAGGCTCCAGCAGCAGCCTGCAAAAGCAAGAATAAGAAAGCAGTAAGCAATCCATTGCCATTGTTTTGATGATAATTGCCATTTGCCTGCAAAGGCAATTGGGAAAAAAAGCAGGGGCAGTTTAATTCGTGCAAAACGCATCCACATGGATTTATCTTCTGTCCAAAACCAGGAGATGAATGGAAGCAGAAAAAGCAAACTCATTCCAATCAAAAAAGGATTTCTCAAAAGAAAACGGAGTTGCTGAAGAAAATTTTTATGAGCACAGGTAAGAAATAAAAAAAGAATGAACCCTAATGAAAGCAAAAATCTTGAAGTAAAAAGGGCAAGCAGCATCAGCACCATTGAAAAGAAAATGAGTTGTTGCTTTGAAGGCTTGTCTATGCTATTACCCATATTTTTGTAAACCTACAACATCTGTTTTCATGTGGCAGCAATTACTGGAGCAAATTCAAAAAGGCGATGTCAAAGCCCTGGCAAGGAGTATTTCATTAATTGAAAATGAACACGAAGGTTATGAAGAATTGTTGTTGCAATTGCCCGCTAACGAACATACAAAGATCATTGGTGTTACCGGTCCGCCAGGTGCAGGAAAAAGCACACTGGTGGATGCGCTGATCGGCGAATTGATCAAAGATGAAAAGAAGATTGCCGTGCTTTGTGTAGATCCCTCATCACCTTTTAACCTGGGAGCAGTTTTAGGCGATCGCATAAGGATGAACCAATGGTACACGCATCCAAATGTGTTTATCCGTTCACTGGCATCACGAGGTTCCATGGGCGGATTACATCCGAAGATCATTGAAATAACGGAAGTGGTGAAAGCAGCCAGCTATAATTACATCATTTTAGAAACCGTAGGTGTGGGACAAAGCGAAATCGAAATTGCAGGTTTGGCCGATACAACCGTGGTGGTAATGGTGCCCGAATCGGGAGATGAAATACAAACCATGAAAGCAGGGTTGATGGAAATTGCCGATGTGTTTGTGGTCAACAAAAGCGACCGGCCCGATGCCGATGCTTTTGTAAAAAATTTGAGAATGATGCTGGCGCCTGCGTTTTCATCAAAGAAAAAAGAAGTGCCCATCATTAAAACCATTGCCAGTGAACACAAAGGCATCGGGGAATTCTATGAAGCTCTAAAAAAACTGGAACAGCAGGAAGGCTTTAATGAAAAGAAGATCTGGTTGTTTACGGAAAAACTGTACAGGCTTATTGAGAAAGAAAGAATGAAGGGAGTTGATAAACAAAAATTGCGATCAGAAGTTCAGCAACAAATTAAAGAAGCACAATTCAATCTATACAGGCTGGCAAAGCAATATTTATAAATGGACCTAACGAAACAAGAAACTGTATCGGTGGTAATGAGCACCTACAATGGCGCCTTGTATGTTGCGGAGCAAATGGAATCCATTCTTCAACAAACCTACACTGCTCTTGAAATAATCATTGCCGATGATGCTTCTACTGACAATACTTATGAAGTTTTAAAATCGTATGCCGAAAAAGATGAGCGCATTGTTCTCTATTGCAATGAAAAGAATTTAGGTTACAACATGAGTTTTAGTCTTGCCTGTGAAAAAGCAAACGGAACATTCATCGCTATCTCTGACCAGGATGATGTTTGGGAATTGGATAAAATTGAAAAGCAGGTGCAAAAAATCAAAGAAGATAAAGACACGGTTTTAGTGCATTGCATTTCTGCACGGTTCGAAGAAAAATCAAAACCACATTTAGGAAGCATAAAAAAGATGAATTTTTTCCGCGGTAACGACGTCAAAAGTTTTTACCTCGCCAATTATGTTCTTGGGCACGCTATGTTATTTAAACGTTCACTTCTTGAAGTATCATTGCCATTTCCTCCGAATGTGTATTACGACTGGTGGCTGGCTGCTTATGCCTGTGTTATCGGCAAAATTGATTTTGTAAATGAAATTTTAGTGTGGCATCGCATGCATCAAACCAATGCAACCGGAGCAGCAAAGCCCAAAATGAAGTTTTATGAACAACAACAAAGCATTTTACCCACATTGCTGAACATTACAGGAATCAATCCCAAAGACAAAAGACTAGCCCAAAAATTATTGACCCTTTATCAGCGTTTTCCAGATTATAGGTTCTCCCCTTCTCTCTTCTTCATTTTATTAAGTAATGCCAAAGCAATTTTTGCTCATAAAAAAAGACGGTTCCCCTGGATTTCGTATATCAAACACTCCTTTAAATACTCATTGCGCTCTACAATTGCATAACATCTAAGTTATTGAGACCAATCATTTTCATACACCAGAATCATATAATAATACGGCTGTGTTTTTTTAAGATTGTTCTTTGACAGGCTGTAATTTTGCCGGTTTTCTTACCTACTTTATTTTGATTATGAATCGTCTCTTTTTTCTTAAAAAACTTTTCCGCGAAAAAAACTTCAGGACCTATCTTGAAATCGGAGTTTTCGAAGGAAGAGTTTTTTTCTCAGTACCCGCCGCTAAAAAAATTGCTGTAGATCCTGAATTTCGATTTACGTCCTCCAAAAAATTCAAACGTGTTTTTAGAAGGTTCAGTAACCTGTGGGCAAAATTTTATGAAGAACCAAGCGACGATTTTTTTGTTAAGGATGCGCCGCAGCTTTTTCAGAAACACAAAATAGATGCTTGTCTGGTGGATGGTATGCATGAATACACATTTGCTTTAAGAGATATTGAGAATAGTTTGAAATACCTGCAAAAACAGGGAGTTATTCTTGTACACGATTGCAATCCTGTTACAGAAGAAGCCAGTGTAAGTTTTGAAGAATACAAAAAACGCGGATATGTTGAGGATTGGAACGGAGATGTGTGGAAGGCCATTGTTCATTTGCGAAGCCTTAGAGAAGACATCAATGTATTTGTATTGGATTGTGACCAGGGCGTGGGAGTAATAACTTTTGGCAAACCGGAAAGTCAATTAAACTTTAAGGAAGAAGACATCCGTGCATTAACTTACCAGCAGTTAAATGAAAACAGGAAAGAATGGCTGAATTTAAAGGCGCCGTCTTATTTTTTCGATTATTTTGGGATTAAGAAGTGACAATGCTTTGCTGAATTAGAACCGCCTGACTTCCTTTCCTTTTACGGAACCCAGAATAAGATGGGCAACTTCATCAACTGATAAAAGCTTTTTGCCTGCTGCCTGTTGTAATAATTTTTCTCTTGATCTGCGCACACCATTATAGCTTTTAAGGAAAAGAAAGATGGCCCGGACAAAATAAAGATGGCCCATGATCAATTTTGCCAATCCTTCAAAAAAGAGTTGGAAGTAATAAATGTATCGTTTGCCCGCTGATAAGTGAATACCGTGCAAAAACATTTTATTGCGGTTGTAAAATTTTCTGATGTCGTTTTTTTTGCTTTTTGATTTCATTGTAGTTGAAACCTGGTGCCGGCAAACCGAATTGTATTCATAATAGCATTTCCACCCTAACCTCCATGCCCTTAAGGAAAGCTCATAATCCTCTACATAAAAAGGAGAAAACAATTCGTTAAAGCCATCAATCTCTAAAAATTTCTTTTTATCCAGAAAAGCATTAGCCCCCGAAATGTACATGGAGCATAAACCGTTTTTCATTTCTTGCTTATTTTCCAAAAGATAATTGCCTGAGGTTTTGATCTTAACCCCATGAAAGGAAGGGTATTTTGCTCCATCCTGAATAACATCATCATTCCATCCAACAATCCTGCCCATCACACCAAATGTATCTTCCTTATCAAAATATTTTAGTTGGCCAATAAAATAATCCGGCTCTAATTTCACATCACTATTCAGCAACAAAACCAAATCATGTTTCGCATTTTGAACGCCATTGTTGGCTGTAACTGAAAAGCCGAAATTGCTTTTGTTGGAGATGATCTTTACTTCCGGAAAATTTTTTTGCAAGTAAAAGACGGAATCATCGGTTGAACAATCGTCAACAACAATCACTTCATAAGGTAACTGCACCGTGCTTAAAGCCATAAATACAGTAGGCAGCGTCTCAGGAAATAAACGGACTCCATTGTAATTAGGAATGACTACCGAAATGCCTTTTTGCATAGTGCAATTAAAATTCGGCTTTATTTTTTTTCCACCACCTGTATGCAAAAAAGAGCATCATGCTCAAAGGTACAAATGCCAGGTAAAGAATGCCGGCGTTCAGGGCTTTAGCAGGTTTCTCGCCCAGTTGCTGCGCTGTTCTGGTACAAATGGAACACTGCGCCTGTACATCTATAGAAGAAATCAAAAACAGAGTAGCAAAAACAAAAACCAGCAAATACCATTTATTTATTCGCATGGTGCAAAGTTAATGGTTCGGCATGTTGGTCGAATGCAGGTCTGTTAACAAGAATCAAATTCTATTGGCCCGCAGAAGCACTGCAGTCTTCATGAAAATTGGTGAGGATATGGTTTTGCAAACACTTTGCCCGTAAAGAAGAAAAAGGATGCGTCCGGAAAAAGTCCTCCAGCTTGCTGTATTGATTTTCCGATTGCGCCATCTCTTTCCAAAACTTTACGGTGGCGCAAACATCTTTGTTTAATTTATAAGCAAGATCAATTCCGTAATAATCGGCCTCCAATTCGTTTTTTTGATTGAAAGAACCGGTTAACGCTTTTAGTATTTGATAGGCATTGGCACCTTTGTCTTCACCAAAAATATTATTGGTGATCATCATTTCCTGGATGGTTTTTTTGATATGCCCTTTTTCCGAATGTCCAATTTCATGTCCGATAATAGAATACAAAAGATCCGTGTTGCCTTTGCATTTATCATACATGGCTTTGGTTAAATAAATATGGCCACCAAAGGTGAAGGCATTGACAGCAGAATCATTCAACAGGTAAATAGAGTAGTTAATTTTGGAGGGATCATCACGCACAGCCAGCAGATCATTCATCACTTTTTGCAACTGTGCCGTGATGGTAGGATCGGCGATCAGAACAAATGTTTTTGTTTCAATGGCATCCTGATGAAAAGCCTCTCCCCATGCATTTTGAACAGAGTCTGTAATCGTTTTTTGCCGGATCGCCAGATTGCGAATGATGCTGGTAGTATTGCTGATCACCCTGCTGGTTTCGCTTCCATTGACAACACTATCGAGACAATCGTACGAGTACTCCATATTTTTGGGCAGCTTTCGTTGGTCATGGTTGTCAGACACTTCGCAAGTGGCGGCCAAACCGACAACGCCCAGATAAAGCAAATATGCTATACGCATGACAGAGCTTATGCAAACTGTTCGCCAAAGAAAGTAAGGGAAATGAAAATTATATCAACTCTAATTGGAGAAAATCATCTTTGAAACAATGCTTGTTGATGTCTTTTCGTTAATGACTTCAAAATCTTGTCAAAATTTTTGCTGAAAACCAATCTTTTACAAAGGTGCTTGTAAAATTAATCATTCATTTTCTTGGGTGCAATGCTGCCAATCACTTACTTTTGCGCATCCAAAAACAGCTACAAGCTATTAGCGATTGGTTGCGAGTAGGAGGCAGAAGGAGGATGGTCCGACTGTTTATTGAATAACCGTTGATAGTTAGCTGCCTATGGTTCGCAGCTATCAGCCTAAAGCCTTTTTTCAAAATGAGTAAACTACATTTC
>JAICTW010000384.1 GCA_025936195.1 Flavisolibacter sp. | reverse complement strand
TTCGCAAGTTGACAGTTTGTTTGGCGGCGTACTTGATAACAACCAGGCTGTTGCCTTTGAAGGATACAATGCATTGTATGGCGAAGTGCGATTATCCTACACACCTTTTCAGCGGTACATTCGCGAGCCAAAAGAAAAGATTATTTTAGGTTCTGCATGGCCCACTGCTTATATCAGTTTACGAAAAGGTATTCCAGGTATTATAAACAGCAAAGTGGATTTTGATTATCTCGAATTTGGTTTGCAGCAGGAAATAAAACTTGGACTGATCGGCACATCGAGGTACATAATAAAATCCGGAAGTTTTTTAAGCAGGAAGGATCTTCGCATTGTTGATTACCAATGGCAGCGTCAGGGCGATCCTTTTTTGTTTATGAATCCTGATCGGGCATTTCAATCACTCGATTCCACTTTCCCCGTATTCAAACGTTTTTACCAGGCGCATTATGTTCATGAGTTCAATGGATTTCTATTGAATAAAATTCCAATACTAAAAAGGCTGCAGCTGCGTGAAGTGGCCGGTGGCGGTTTTCTTGCAGCACAAGAACGTCATCTTCGTTATGTAGAAGGTTTTGTTGGTGTTGAACGTATTATTAAATGGCCCTTCAACCCTTTGACAAAGTTTAAAATAGGAGTGTATGTTGTGGGTTCTGCGGCCAATCAGTTTTCAAATCCTGTCAGGTTCAAAGTTGGAATAACAAGTTGGGACAAAAGACTGAACCGTTGGTTTTAGTTGGATTAAAATTTTGTTGTCCGAAGACTTACTTAGCGATCAGCCTTACTACTATTTCACTTCTGTCATGGCCTTTGGCGCATTAGACACCATCATTCTCCAAAGGAGTTCTTTGGACATTTGTGCATTCGCTAATTCTTATCATCACTTTCGACACTCTGCCGACGAGTTTTGCATCTTAATCAAGCAAGGGCTGTGAGTGGTTCTTCCCCGGTTGGGGGAAGTCAGATGGGGGCAGTTACCTTTACACCATGAGCAAAGAAATAAATCCCATTAAGCGAAGCAAGCAATTAACACCATTGTCAAAAGACCATCATGATGGATTGTTGTTGACATGGAAGATCAGGGAGGGATTGAAAAATGGAACGGATCTAAAACTGATTGCAGAATATGTGCAATGGTTCTGGGACAATCATTTGCAGGAACATTTCAGGGAGGAAGAACAAATTTTAGCGCCACATTTACCTGCAGACAATGAATTGTTGAAACAAATGTTTGAGGAGCATGAAAACATTGAAGCGATGATTCATATCAATGAAAATATTCCTGATGAAGCTTTGCTCACCAATTTAGCACAGGCCATTGATGATCATATCCGTTTTGAAGAAAGGCAGTTGTTCCCTTATGCAGAGAAAGGCATTTCTGAGAAAGAATTGAATTTGATTTATGAGCAGCTGCCGAAAGAGAAGGTGGAGTGTGACAAGTGGGAGAGGGAGTTTTGGGTAAAGAAATGATTATGTTCCATAAGCATAGTTTCTTAAAGTTATGGACATTTCTAGAGGTAAAGAGTCGTACCAATCATTTAATGCTCTTTCCTTTTCCTTTTTTGAAATATCAGCTTTCATAAGTTGAAACATAGGCGGATTCTCATAATTGGTTAAATTGATAAAATCTATTCGCTTCTGATCAAGTAAGACATGAGTTTCAACAATATTATCTTTTCCAGTTATTATGACTTCGTTTTCACCTCTCCACTTTCCTTTCTGAAAAAACTTAGTAAAATAATCATAACCCGGCAAGCCATTGTACAAGAGCAATCTTAAAAACTCCTGCCCTTTATTTTCAATTGAGATGTAATAAACAAATTTGTCTACTCGAGGGTGCAATATAATTTTCGCTACTAAATCTTTATTTTTTCTGTTGGTGAATTGCTTCACTTGAAATTCGTAGTTAAAATCATTTTCGATTATGTCTTCTTTGATTAAGTTGAGCTTGTCAGCGGCTACTTTACTATCATTTTCAGCAATTTTTAATAAAGCCGCATGAATAACTTCTAACCGTATCAAATTTCTTTCTTGAACTGTTTTGCTTTCAAAATCTTTATATGCTGGATACCTAAAATTGATATGTATTTTATTTCCTGGTTCTTTTAAAATGAATTCCTCTAGATCGTTTCCAATTTGATTAATAGAAAAACTGTAAACGTCAGCATCAAATCTTCTTAATAGTATAGCATAAATCAATTCAATTGCTGAAGCTTCAGAACTTGAACCCACACCATGTGGAACTACGGAATGCACACGGAATGATTTTATTGACATTTGTGTAAATTGAAATATCAATACTCTAACAAAATAACCTAACTAACTCAATAATGTCCCTTGCATTTTGCTATAACAATTTGCTCAGAAGTCACTTTATAAACAAGCCTATGCTCATGATCAATTCTGCGGCTCCAATAACCACTCCAATTACCTTTTAGCGGTTCAGGCTTTCCCAACCCTTTGAATGGATCTCTGTCAATATCTCTGATTAAAATTTTAATCCGCTCAATTATTTGAAGGTCTTTCTCAAACCATTCATTGTATTCTTCAAAAGCTTTGCCGGTGAAGGTAACGTTGTGCATCAACTTTTTTTAGGAGTATAAGCCATGAATTCTTCCATCGTAAACGAGATCAGATTTTCTCCTTTTTCTGCATCGTTAATTGACTTATTTAGATCGTCAATATAGTTTTTATCATACTCCTTCAAAGAGATCGTTACATCAACGTTATCCTTGCCTGCAATAAATTTTTTTATTTTTTCAAGAAGGCTCTCATTCAATTCTTCAGGACTCACTCTGATAATCGTTTCCATATTTTTTTGTTGTATGTAAATTTAAAGTTTATGTATGAAAATGATGCTCTTAAAGAACTCGGTTGTGTTAGATTACATACAATAATTCTAGCGTCAATTTCACAAATGGCAAAAACTCCCCTTTAGGGCTGGGACATCACCACCTCGCCACCACCTTAAAATTCACCAACCTCGGTGTCAATCTGTTCGGCATAGTAAAAATATTGTTCTGAAAATCTTTGATCAGCATGTAAGAAATCGTATTCGGACGATCAATCAAATTAAACACTTCAAAACTGGCCCAGATATTATCAAAATTGCGGAATGGTGAATGACTCCTTCGATTGCTTTTTTCCGCATCTAATAATAAAGCACTGAAACCAATATCCACTCTTATGTAAGGCGGAATGGTCAATGCATTCCTGTACTTTATGCTTCCGGGAATATTGTACGGCAAATTGCTTCCATACAAGGTGCTTAAATACACTTTGAAGTTTTTGTTCGTTGATAAATAATCCTGGAAAAACATTCCGAATGTGATCAAGCGATCGGTAGGTCGGCGCAGCCATCCGCCTTGCACCGTACCGCTGTCAACCGGACGATTGAGCGAATCCAATTTATAAACTGTATAAAAATCATTTTGCAGATTTTCTTTTGTCCGCATAATGCTAATGCTGACCCAGCTTTCCGCATCTTTCACCAATTCGCCATACAGTCTTGTCTCCAATCCTGCTGCATAAGCTTTTGCGTTGTTCTCACCAAAATAACGGATGCGAACGTTGTCTATATCATAAGGATCAACATGGGTTATGTATTTGTAATAAGCTTCAGAGGTTAAGCGCATCGGACGTCCATTCAAACCGGTGAAATTGTAATCCAATCCCAACACACCCTGCCAACTGCGTTGTGCTTTTACCTGCGTGTTGACCGTTCCGTCGTATCTTCTCAACTCCCTGTAAAAAGGCGGCTGATCGTAAGCTCCCAATGCTGCACGATACACAATGTCCTTTCTCCCATTGGGTTTCCATGAAGCGCTTATTCGCGGAGAAATTAAAAACTCTTTGTTGAGATCATTGTAATTGAAACGGACGCCACCCTGAAAGGTGTAATCATTTCCATTTCTTTTAATGGCAATATTGTCCTGAACAAATCCATTGAATTTATTGATGCTGAGATCGGCCGTTGATTTCCAAACTTTATTCATTTGTAAAACATTT
>JAICTW010000633.1 GCA_025936195.1 Flavisolibacter sp. | reverse complement strand
TATAGCTCCATCAACACCGCCGCCGCCCAGCAAGGAAGAATTGGCTGCATTGACAATGGCGTCGGCTTATATTTTAGTGATGTCTCCTTTGATGACTTTAATGCGACTGTTCATATTTATAATTGCTTCCGCAAATTTCATAAATAACTTTAAGGATAATTTTCAATAGATGGAACAAAGAACTGCTCTTGTAATTGGAGCCACAGGTTTGGTCGGATCGCATTTGATCCAATTGCTTTTGGATGATGACCGTTTTCCGCTCATAAAGATTTTTGTAAGAAGAAGTACAGGAATACGCGACAAGAAATTGCAGGAGCACATCATCAACTTTGATCGTCTGCAGGAATGGAATCATTTACTAACAGGCGATGTTTTGTTTTCTGCATTAGGCACTACACTTAAGCAGGCCGGCAGCAAAGAGGTGCAGTATAAAGTTGATCACACCTATCAATTCAATGTAGCCAAAGCAGCAGCGGATAATCACGTTCCGGTATATGTATTGATTTCGGCAGCCATGGCCAGTGAACATTCACGGATTTTTTACAGCAGAATGAAAGGAGAACTGGAACGTAATATCAAAGAGCTGTCCTTTCAATACATTCACATTCTTCAACCAGGTATGCTTGCGGGAGAACGAAAAGAAAAACGTCCCTTCGAAAAAATCGGAATTCCTTTTCTGCAATTATTAAATACTCTAGGAATTGCCAAAAAGCAAAAGCCTGTTCATGCCTCCATTGTTGCACAGGCCATGATCAATGTTTCTTTCAAAAAAGAAAACAGAATCAGCACCTATACTTTGCTTGATGTTTTCAAACAGGCAGAAATGAGTGCCTGACTCGCCGTAAATTGCGGCATGACCACCAGCGAAGAAAAATTTTTGGAAAGAGCCATCGAGCTTTCAAAACAGGGAATGCAATCAGGTAAAGGCGGTCCCTTTGGATGTGTGATTGTGAAAGATGAAAAGATCATTGGCGAAGGATGCAATGAGGTAACGACCACCAACGATCCTACTGCACATGCAGAAGTAGTGGCTATTCGGAACGCCTGTAAAACATTGGGTAATTTTCAACTAACAGGCTGCGATATATATGCAAGCTGCGAACCTTGTCCCATGTGTTTGGGCGCCATTTACTGGGCAAGGCCGCAAAGGGTTATTTATGCCAACACAAAAGAAGACGCCGCTGCCATCAACTTCGACGATCAGTTTATTTATAATGAAATTGAAAAGCCTGATGGCAAAAGGGCAATTCTTTTTATTCACCATCCCAGTCAAAAATCAATAGATGTTTTTAGTAAGTGGAAACAAATGGAAAATAAAACCGAATACTGATGATTCAGTTCACAGCCATGATAAAGCGTTTTGGCCAGCAGGGAGAAAAAACCGGCTGGACTTATATTGATGTTCCTGCAGCTATTGCAGAAAAATTAAATCCTGGAAATAAAAAAGGCTTCAGAGTAAAAGGGAAACTCGATGAGTATAGTTTTTCGATGATTGCCTTACTCCCTATGGGAGGCGGCGATTTCATTATGACATTAAATGCAGCTACAAGAAAAGGCATTCAAAAACAAAAAGGCGCTACAGTCATTGTAAAGATGGAAGTGGATAGCAATGAGATAAAACCACCGGAGGAATTTATGGAGTGCTTGCAGGATGAACCGGAGGCTTTGGCTTATTTCAACAGTCTCACTAAAGGCCATCAAAACTATTTCATCAATTGGATTAACAGTGCCAAAACAGATGCTACCAAAGCAAAGCGCATTGCAGCTATTTTAAATGCATTGAACAAACACTGGGATTTTGGACAAATGATCCGTGCCTTGAAGAAGGATGTGCCATCCTGAATTTTAATTCTTGGAAAAGCTCTCTATAGTTAGCAGTTATCAGTCGGTACTTTTGGCAGTTGAGCTTTCTAATTAATTACACTTCTTTATTAATCACCAAAACCAATTAATAATCCAGCAATTCACAATCCGACTCTCAATTCAGCTATAATTGCAATAGCTTAAACCAGAGGAGATTTTCTTGCTCTTCTTTTCAAACATTTTTTCTGATGTAATGAATCTTCTTTGCCCATCATTCTTCGCTACTGTTATCTGTATTTTCTGCATCCTGTTCATTGGTGTTGATGATGTTTCTTACATCTGCAGGATGTGGGTTTGAATGACGCCAGTCGCGGTCGGGAATGCTGATCTGATTATTCTTTTCCGGATCTATGCTTTCATCATGGCGGTGTTCTTCCGGAGTTTGCAAACTATCATCACCGGTTAAATAAATTTTAGTTTCATTGCTTTCGTTAGAACGTTCATTATTTTGCTGATCCCTGTTTTCTTTCTGCATAAAATAAATTTTTAGTTAAGCGTCTTCACCATCGGTTATTTCTCTTCCAACACCATAGGCCGGCTGTGAATTTTGTGGTTGTGGTTCCTCAGTTCGTACACGAATATTTTCATTGGCCTTCGGGTTCGGATTTTGAATAACCTGGTCAGGTGACATCACATAGGGCTTTCTTGTGTTATCCTCTGAATTTTGTTTGTTGTCCATACTGGTGTTTTAATTATTTTCGAAAATAGTATGCCAACAGTACATCTCATTATTAAAGGAAG
>JAICTW010000214.1 GCA_025936195.1 Flavisolibacter sp. | reverse complement strand
GATTGATGTTTTTGCTAAAAGGTTTGTTCGACAGGGAAAGGCCCAATGTGCCGCTGTTGTTTGAAGCAAAGGGATTAAGTTTTCCAAGCGGACATGCTTTAATGAGCGTAACCTTTTACGGGCTGCTCATTTACTTGATCTTTAAAGATGTGCATAATAAGCCATTGAAATGGACCCTGATCAGCCTGTTGGTTCTTTTGATTATCATCATTGGAGGAAGCCGTGTTTATTTGCGAGTGCATTATGCAACGGATGTGATTGCCGGTTATTGCATTGGCTTTCTGTGGTTAGTGTTCACCGTCTGGATGCTCAACAAAATTGAAAAGCAAAGCAAGCGCAGATTCAATAAAATAGTTGAGCAACCGGCATTAACCGTGGTCAATGATTAAAGGTGTCTCTTTTACTGGTGCCTTCTTTTCCTTCCCATTTGGTTGTGTCCGTTGCCAATTGGTTTTTGGTATAGGGAGTATCGGCCAATCCGCCGTTAGAATCCACTATTTTAATTCCATCATTTACTGTTCCGCTTTCGCCGCCATTATTACTGCAAGCTTGTAGTATCAAAACACTGCCTATTATTGCCATTAGCTTTTTCATTGCTTCCTGTTTTTATGTATTGTATCCGCTAAGTTCAAACTGTCCAAAGCTTTTGTGTTCATTTTTTTTGCTTCCACTGCATTGGTATCATCATTGTCGGTTTTGTCAAGTTCATTCGGTCTGTTATTGGCAGCTTCATTACCATGACAGGCAAACAAACAACTCAATGCGAGCACAAGGATTATCTTTTTCATACGCTTTGAATACATTCGTTCTGCAACTATTTTGCCAGCTATAAAAACACGTTTTATTAACGATGGAGGCTTCCTAAGCAGGCCGTAAAATCTTACCTTTGCACGCCCGGTAAACCGGATTAAAAATTTTAATTGTAAATAGCCTGCTCCGGCAGACACATCTTAATTTTAGCAATGATCTCAGTAAATAATGTAACGCTTTCTTTTGGCAAAAGAGTTTTGTTTGATGAGGTGAATATCAATTTCATCAAGGGCAATTGCTATGGAGTAATTGGAGCGAACGGTGCTGGAAAATCTACCTTTCTTAAAATCTTATCCGGCGAAATTGAGCCGAATAAAGGAACTGTTGACATTACTCCCGGCGAACGCATGGCTGTGCTGAAGCAGAACCATTTTGAGTTTGACGATCAAACCGTTTTGAACACGGTGTTGATGGGGCACAAAAAAATGTGGGATGTGATGCATGAGAAAGATGCTATTTATCTTGATCCTGAAGCTACCGAAGATGATTACATGCGTGCCGGCCACCTGGAAGCAGAATTTGGAGAGATGGGTGGATACACTGCCGAAAGCGATGCAGCTACTTTATTGAGTGAGTTGGGTGTGAAGGAAGAATTTCATCAGTCATTGATGAAGGACATTCCATCCAATTTGAAAGTGCGGGTGTTGTTAGCACAGGCTTTATTTGGCAATCCTGATATTTTGCTTATGGATGAGCCGACCAACGGATTGGATATTGAAACGATCAGTTGGTTGGAAAATTTTTTAGCGGATTATGAGAACATTGTATTGGTTGTTTCGCACGACCGTCACTTTTTAGATTCTGTTTGTACACACGTTGCTGATGTGGACCGCAGCAAGATCAAAGTGTTTACCGGTAACTATACATTCTGGTACGAGTCTTCTCAATTGATGGCGAGACAGATCAACGACAAGAATAAAAAGACAGAAGAAAAACGCCAGGCTTTGCTGGACTTCATTGCACGTTTCTCTGCCAATGCTTCTAAATCCAAACAGGCAACATCACGTAAAAAAGCATTGGAGAAATTAACCATTGAAGAAATTGAACCTTCGAACCGCCGTTATCCGGGAATTATTTTTCAACCACTGCGTGAAGTGGGCAATCAGATTTTGAACGTTGAAAATTTATCGAAGTCAATTGACGGACGTAAACTGTTTGATAAAGTAACGTTCAGCATCAACAAAGGAGAGAAGATCGCTTTCCTGAGCAGAGACCCATTGGCTGTTACGAACTTCTTCGAGATCATCAATGGAAATGAAAATGCGGATGGCGGAAAGTTTGAATGGGGAACCACCATTACCAAAGCATACTTGCCTGTTGAGAACAACGAATTTTTTCAAAACGGATTGAGCTTGTTGGAATGGCTGCGCCAATATGTGCCGCAACATGTTACCGACGCCGATGAACCTTTCTTAAGAGGTTTTCTAGGCAAGATGTTGTTCAGTGGCGATGACATTATGAAGAAGACCAATGTTTTGAGCGGAGGTGAAAAGGTCCGTTGCATGATCAGCCGCATGATGTTGCAAAATCCGAATTTGGTTGTGCTTGACCAACCAACGAACCATTTGGATTTGGAAAGCATTCAAAGCTTCAACGAAGGTTGCCAGACGTTTCCGGGCATTGTGCTCTTAACGTCTCATGACCATACTTTTTTGCAAACTGTTGCCAACCGTGTTATTGAATTAACTCCTAAAGGTATCATTGACCGTCTGATGACGTTTGATGAATACATGGAAGATAAAAGAGTGAAAGAGTTGAGAGAAGAGATGTATGGGGTGGCGGTGATGGCGTGATATGAATTTGAAGAGTTTCGATGAAAGCTTTTTTATTTAATTAGGTCAGCCAACGTTCTTTCAAACACGCCTGTTGATTTATAATCCTGTAAAATAGTTTCCTTTTGAATCTTGTTTTCTAATGATGTGTAGGTGATGTTGACAATATTCACATTTATTACTGTTCCGGTATTTGTCTTTTTTATACGAACATTCCAATCTCCAGACACAGGGTCTGCTTTATCTACGTAAGATTTAGATACGTATGGTCCTGTAATAATTTTCGTTATTGGAATAAATCGCTTTGCGACTTTATTATAAATTTTCGGAACAACAATATAAGCAGCGGGATCCATCAAATTTCCATTTTTGTCTTCGATTGTGGCTGGCAACAATGAACGGTCTGAAACAACTAAACCACTGCTCCTGTCTATTATTTTTATTGACAATCCTTTCTGAGCAAAAACATCAATTAACTTATCCCACAGTTCATCAAAGTTTTTATTTGAAGTTATTTCAATAGGTTGTGTTGGATAGTTTCCTTTGAGTGGAATCACTTTTGGAGCGGCACAGGATAATAGCAAAAACAATAAACAAAAACTCATTACCCTCATAGCGTTTAGTTTTTATAAATATACACAACAATATTTCTCGAATACAACACCTTTGCAACATGACGAAACCGGGTTATAAAACTACTGTCAACAGTTTGGAATTAATCAGCAGCAACACCTTGTTTGTATTCGCATTGGATTCAGAAGCAGCGGAAGAATTTCATCAGGTCAATAAGCTTGTTGTTGGAATAGGCAAGGTCAATGCGGCTTACGAACTCACTAAAGCTATTTATCATCACAAACCGAAACTGATCGTCAATCTGGGTTCGGCAGGAAGCAATACGTTCAAAAAAGGAGAAGTGGTTTGCTGCACGAAATTTATTCAACGCGATATGGATGTAAGAGGACTTGGTTTTGAATTATATCAAACACCACTCTCCAATATTCCGCCAGTACTGAACTACGGCATAATGATCAAAGGATTAGCGGAAGGCATTTGCGGAACAGGAGATAGTTTTGAAACCAATCATTTTGCTTCTGATTATAACGTCATTGACATGGAAGCTTATTCTTTTGCTTTTGTTGCTATGAAAGAGCAGATTCCATTTTTGTGTTTGAAATATATTTCAGATGGTGCGGATGGAATGGCAGCGGAAGACTGGAATGTGCAGGTGCACAAGGCTGCGGTGGCTTTTAAAGAGATTTTGTTCTAGTTCTTTTACTTTTTCTCTTGAAAGAAAAACTAACAAATCCCGATAGCTATCGGGACAAGCGATCCGATGCGTAACAGTCTTTCATTTCGAAGTCTCCGCTGACGAACTCGCATTTGGGAGAGTCGCTTATTCGGAGGTCTTTAGGTTGAAGACTTTGCTCCGTGCTATGCGGCGCAAGTGAAGGCGCTGAAACAGTTCTCTGATTCGGAGCGCTGGCATTCATTATAGACGATACTCTTACAGGTTTCAATCAGCTTGCTTCTTGCTACTCGAACATTCATCACATTACTTGGCAGTATCCAATCTAAAGGTCATGCACAGTTTAATTGAGATCAATGTACGATCCTTCGCTCTGGCGGCAGAGTAACTGAAAACAAGAAAATGAATGTTCAGCGCTTTCCTCATTGTAGCTCTAGTGAAGACTGTGTACAAGCACAAGGCACGGATAGAAATTATAAGAACTGCTGTGACCTAATGCATGCTGCAAAACAGCGGAGTGTTTCAGTGGCGCTGGCCGGCAAGATTCGTGGAGCGGTTAATGCTTGCCTTGACCTTTTGCTCCACTTTTGTGTCAAGACAAAAGTGGAAATCAATGAAACTATGAATGATCCGGCCTCGTAATCTTCTCCATCTCTTGTTGAACAAACAACATCAACTCATTGATGTAATCCGGAGCAAAGCTGAATTTCAATCCTGCTGCTGCATACAATTCAGGAAGTGTTTTTGTTCCGCCTAATTTCAAAGCATTGATGTAATTGTTAATTGCCTTGTCTTTGTTTTCTTTGAATTGTTTCCACAAACCAATAGCTCCTAATTGTGCAATGCCATATTCAATATAATAGAAAGGCACTTCATACAAATGCAATTGGCGTTGCCAGGAATATTTACGATAATCTTCCAAACCGGAAACATCCAAAGCCTTCGAAGTGTATTCATTCAAAATCCTTCTCCAGTTCTCTTCTCTTTCTACTAAACTATGATTTGGATTTTCATAGATCCAGTGCTGAAATTTATCAATCGTTGCTATCCAGGGAAAGATGGTGAGCACTCTTTCCAATTGATGTTCTTTGGCTCTTTTTAAATCTTCTTTATTATCGAAAAAAACATCCCAGTAATCCATGCTGAATAATTCCATGGTCATGCTGGCCACTTCAGCAATTTCCATTGGATAATCCTTGAAGGCGGTCAAGGGAAGATTATGTGCGAGGAAGGAATGGATGGCATGCCCACCCTCATGAACCATTGTCGTTACATCGCCCATTTGTCCAGCAGCGTTCATAAAAATAAATGGAGCTCCGGTTTCGGGTAAAGGACAATTATAACCACCGGGTGCTTTCCCTTTACGACTATCGAGATCAAGCCTTCCCATTTCTTTCATCTTCATCAAACATTCACCAAAGAATGGATTCATTTCATTGAAACATTCAATGGTTTTGTTCACCAGTTCTTCGCCGGTTGTAAAAGGAGTTAAAGGTTTTACGCCTTCAGGTTCCGCTTCGGTATCCCATGGACGTAAAGATTCCAGTCCTAACTTTTGACGCTTACGATCATAAATAAAATCAACCAATGGAAGCACTCCGGTTTTTACCGCTTCCTGAAATTGAAAACAATCTTCTTTGGTGTAATCAAATCTTCCAAGATCAACAAATTTGTAGTCCCGGTAATTTTTAAAGCCGGCATTCTTTGCTACCTGTGTCCGTTTCTCTAATAATTTGTTGAAGAGATCATTCAACTGGTCTTTATCCTGCAGGCGACGATCATTTATTTTTCGATAAACTTCTTCTCTCAGTTGACGATCGTGACTTTCAAAAAATTTGGAAGCCTGTTGCAAAGTGTATTCTCTTCCCTGCACTTC
>JAICTW010000713.1 GCA_025936195.1 Flavisolibacter sp. | reverse complement strand
TTTTGGAAGCGATCAAAAACATCAGCGATAAATACAAAACCGTTGCTCTATTCTCACATAATCCCGGCATAACCAGTTTTGCTTCTTCTCTTACCAATGTGCGGGTAGATGATATGCCTACCTGTGCCATTTTCGCCTTGCAGGCAGAAGCAGACAACTGGAAAGAATTTATGAATGCAGAGAAGAATTTTTTATTCTTTGACTATCCTAAAAATCCGCTGGATTGATCAAAGCTTTCGCAGGCGTATTTCACTCCCGGCACCTTTCATTGTAAGAACATCCGAAGAAAGGTTCACTGCCCATTGCTCATTTAAACCCTGCAGATGAATTTCTGAAATGCTGATTTTTAAAACATCCCTGCGGCTGGCATCTGTAATAAGGTTCCAGTTTCCATTCACTGAAGCTGAACCATCGTTGGCGGTTAAAGTACCATTGCCTAAGAAGTTCAATTTGTAATTGCTGAATTGCGCAGTTCTGTCCTGTCCTGCAAAATAATAGTCTACCGACCACTGGGTCTGTGTAATGGCTTCTTTTGTAGTAGCGCCGTAACCGATACTTTCAGGTGTGCAGCGAACAAAAAGGGAAGTAGATATAACGATAAGAAGGTAAGCAAAAAACTTTACGCTTTTCATAATTAAGGATTTTGGATAGGCCAAAGTAGAAATTTGTTTTTAGAAATCAAATAGCGGGCTTTGGTAAACGGAGGTTTAGGCCGGCGATAAATTCGTCCAGAACCTCATCCAGGTAACCTTCAGAAAAAAAGCTAGAAACCCGATAATTAAAATGTGCAGCCAGTTGCAACGCAGTTTTCAGCCTGAATTTTTTTTGATCAATGCACAAGGTGAAATTGTTTTTCATTAAATACCTGCCCAGGTATTCCTGTTCGGTTTGTCCAGGAGTGGGAATCAAAATGCTTTTCTTTTGTAGGGCCGCGATATCCATGACAGTACTATAACCGCACCGGCTAATAATCAGAAAGGCTTCATCCATTTTTTGATTTAATTCCTCTGCAGGCAGATGATTGAACACGGAAATATTTGATGAAAGCTTTAATTCAGTTGTTTCGCCTGGCAATCCTCTAACTAAAACAACGGAAACATTATAGTCGTATAATTGTTGTACCAGCAAATTTTCAAGAGCGGTTCTTTGAGGTTCCGGGCCGGAAAGAATAATCAGCAAATGCTTTTCTTCGGAGAAATGTTTTTTAAACCTGGATAAAGGCCCTATGTATTTTGTTGGAATAAGCGGTTTACTGGAGGGATACGAAAGTTCCCCCGCGAGATTGTTTTCATTTTCATTATCCGGAATCCAGCATTCAGTAAAACGATTGATGTATTGGTAATTGAGCCTTCGCAAAAAATCGTCGGCAATGTTTCCGAAGGGTGTCTTAATCTGTAATTGGTGACTAATAAAAACGGAAGGCAGGGTTTGATGGTAAAAGCCATAGCGGTTATCGGAGATAATGCCATGTATATGGTGTTCTTTTACGATGGCTTCAAGTCGTTCTTTTTCGTATTGGATTGTTGAAAGAATTTTTGGAATTTGTTTCGCAATTCCAAATGGAAGCCACCAGCCGTTCTTTGAATAATGTATGCGATAGCCTTTAAGGTGAATGAAAGTGAGCAGTGGAAATTCTTTTGAAAGTAAGCTCCTCGTTTTTCCTTCGCAGGCAATCAGTACATTACAATTTTTACGGACCAGCGCATGAATGATTGGAATGCACCTGGTGGCATGGCCAAGTCCCCAATCCAGCGGAGCAATTAAAATATTGGGTTTCAGGGGAGTTGCAGGTTGATCCATATTAATTTTTACACCATTGGCCAGTTAGCATACTAAAACCTTTGTAAAATAGTTTAATTTAGAAATCTTCTTATGAAACGACTCATTTATATGGCATTGTTCTTGACTGCGATAACTGTAGCCGGTTGTCACCGGAATTATTACTCCGGTACAGGCAAAGGCAGCAATTGCGGATGCCCAAGCACCAAAGGCTACTAAAACCCGTAGGCTATAAAAATAGAAACGATGAAAAATTATGACAGGGATCTGCTGGT
>JAICTW010000057.1 GCA_025936195.1 Flavisolibacter sp. | reverse complement strand
TTTCACATAAACCTCTTTGAAACGATTAGCTATCCTTTACAGAATGAACCACACTATCATGAAACGGCTCTTCTTGTTTAAACTATATTCTTAATCACCTAAACTCAGTTTTATGAAATCGCAAACAAGGTCAATGATTGCTGCTCACCTCGAAAGCAGCATACATCCTTTTTTTCACTCTGCACAGTTAACAGAGCACAAAAACACGGTTATTGAAGTCGTACACCACCACATGCCTGATTACACAAAAGCGGATGTAACGATTTCTGTAGAAAAAGTTTTCAGCAGGATTCATTTCCCGATCAGCTGGAACGAGTTTCTCAAATACATCTGCTGGTGGTTACCTCCACGTTGGATGAAGCTTTCCAGTAATCCTGGGATCAATGCAAGTACCATGCTTCTGTTGACCGATGGTTCTATCATTTGTCAGAACGCAGGTGGTTCAACCTGGAAAAAATTAGTTCCTGACAGTAATGGAAGTTACATCAATGGCAGCTGGCACGATATAGCTCCCATGAACACACCGCGTTTATATTACGCGTCGGCTGTACTTGCAGATGGAAGAGTATTTGTTTCAGGAGGTGAGTACACGGACAAGGGACAGGTGGAAACAAATGCCACGGAAATTTATGATCCGGTAGCCGATACATGGACGGTGATACCGGCGCCTGCAGGATGGAGCAGGGTTGGCGATGCGGCCTGCTGCGTACTTGCCGATGGAAGATTGATCATGGGAAACCTGGATGATACCCGTACCGCAATTCTTAACCCTTCAACCAATACGTGGACAGTTGGACCAACCAAAGGAACAAGATCTGCTGAAGAAAGCTGGACCTTACTTGCTGATGGTTCCGTTCTTACGGTTCGCTGTAACGGAACACAAACCGCCGAAAAATATGTTCCCTCGCTGAATGCATGGGTAAGTGCAGGAACAACACCCGTTAACCTTATTGAAACAAGTTCCAGCGAAATTGGCGCAGCCATTACATTGAATGATGGAAGAGCGTTCTTTATTGGCGCCACCGGAAAAACGGCCCTGTATACACCTTCTTCCAATCCGGCAGACCCGGGATCATGGACTACAGGCCCCGACATTCCTTTGCAGGCCGGTCAAACAATTGGTTGTAAAGATTCTCCCTCCTGCTTGCTTACAAACGGCCGGGTGCTAATTAGTGCGGGACCAGTAGACGGAGTAAGCGGGCACTATCTGACCCCAACATACTTTTATGAATTTGACGGAACGTCTGTTTACCGGGTTGTTGATCCACCAAACCACACAAAGGAACCTTACCAAGGAAGAATGATGCTGGCACCATCCGGGAACATATTATATGCGTCAGCAAGTGATGAAATATACGCCTACAGCTATTGCTCTTATATCGAGGATTCATGGAGGCCGCACATCACTTCTGTTTCTACATCATTGCGTGCAGGCAGCTCCTACACCCTGCACGGACAACAACTTAATGGTTTGTCACAGGCCGTAGGATACGGAGATGATGCTGCTTCGGCAACCAATTATCCATTGGTAAAAATCAGGAACAAAACCACGGGACATGTTTTCTTTTGCCGCACACACGATCATAGTTCCATGGGCGTTGCCACAGGCACATCCATCCAGTCAACCAACTTTACGATTCCGTGGAATATTGAATTGGGAAATGCGGAAATTTATGTTGTAGCCAACGGCATTTCATCGGCGCCTTTTAACGTCAATGTCTGGAAATGGAAAATCTTCTGGCCGCTGGATGATAAGATGGTGAATTTTTTGATCGGAAGTCTTGCTGATGGTCCGTTGTGGGTTTTAGGTCCGAACGGTCCGGTGCCTGTTGATCCGTGGGGACCGAAATATATAAAAGCCGCTGAAGGTGCACGGAGGAAGTTAACAGAAGCCGTTCGCGAATTGCAGTCCATTGGTCACGAACTGAATCAGGTACGCCTCGATGAAGCCAAGGGCCAGCCCGTAGCCGTAGATGAGGAGGCAGAAGAAATGGAAACCGAAGTAAGCATGGCGTGAATGGAGGACGAAGTGCAAGAAGATGAAACTTCAAGGAAATACAAAGCCGGTACGATGTGTGCCGGTTTTTCTTTTATGTGCCGGACGGGTGTCGACCCAGAGATCCTTGCAATAAAAACTATCTTGCGTGGCACCCGTCGATTCGTTGACACACTCAGTAAGATTTTTTATTTTAGTGCTCATTCCAGTTCACACGTCGGTTAACACATTTACTTCTTCTTCCTTGTTTATTTTTCTTATGGGCTCAAGGCGCCAAACGTTGTCATGATTTAGGTAATAGCGGATGGTTTCAATTAATTCCTTTTTATGGTTTGTGGATGTTGTTTGCAGAAGGTGAGCATGACAATAACAAGTATGGAGAAAATCCTAAAGGCATCGGAAACAATACACAATTTTCCTTTGAACAGAAACAAAACACTTCGGGAAATGGATACCAGGAGGATTAAACCGAGGGCCGTAATAATCCTGGAAACTCACCTTCTCAATTCAGTATAATTAAATAGCAACGGCTATAATAATGAGGGGCTTTATCGTTAGTTAAAACTTCTCCGTTGTTATTGTATTACCGTGGCTTTGTGCAGCAGATCATCAACAAGGACGAGAGCCAATCCATCTAATCTCTTAAAAATTCCTTTCGTCTTCTCCAATAATTGCTTTCAGGTATTTCCGTTTTTAATAAAAAGGTAAATTGTAATTTTATAAACAATCAAATGATATGCGGATATTAATTGTGATTATTGCATTGACGTCTTCTTTGCTTCTCCGGGCTCAATCGTTTAAGCCGGTTAGTGGAGATAGCAGTTACCTTCCTCATATGCAAAGCAGGAAATGGCTGGTTACTTCCTACAGCAATATAGGCATTGGTCTTAGTTTTTTTAACGGGACTACAGCTACGGCGGTTTCTGCACCCGTGGGTTTGCAATTAAACCGCCGGTTGAATGACAACCTTTATGCTTTTACAGGCATATGGCTTGCACCCACTTATATCAACTTCAACCGTTCTTTTCTTTCACCAGCCATTAAATCATACAGCGGTTTGAAATCCGATTATGTTGGAGTAAATCCTTCAGTGAATTTGGGACTGATGTATGTAAACGATGCCAGAACTTTTTCCGTTTCGGGAAGCATCGGTGTTCAGAGAAGCAGTTATCCCATGTTATTCTATTCACCGGCAACCATGCAACGGATCAATAGCTTTACTCCAACTCCCGCTTACAGGTAAGAGGCATATGCTAAATGGACCTTCATAAATTTCGTTTGCCAACGACAAATCATGTACACCGTTGAGCCGAGACCGTCAACGCCGCTCTTTACTTCAGCACATCATCAAACACGATGATGATCGGCCCTCCAGTTTTGTATGGCTGCTTTAATTTGAGAAGCACTTAAATTTTCATTCGCAGCTTTCTGGCTTAGACTTACAAACTCTTCATCCCCTGCAAAACGAAGTGCAATGATCTGGCTTCTGTCAAGGCGTGGATCCAGTACCTTGCCTGAAAGGCGATAACTTCTGAAATTTTCTTCTGCACGAACAATACGGTCTTGGTTTCGAACGGAAAACTGCCGCAGATAAAAAGCCAATAGGCCTAAAGCAATAGTAACAAGCAGGTAAAAAACCGTTTCGTGAGAAATGCCCCGATGGACTATGAGAACGATGGCAATAAAAAAAGCTGCGAGAATAATAATATAGGTAAGAAAATGAAAACCGGGCACATAACGTGAATGGCTTGCAGCAGACTGATTGGACATGGGTTTTGTTTTGGTGGTTACTTTTATAAATGTACACTATCGCTTTGGTCGCTCTCTTCTTTCGGGACTGATGCAAAAATAATTTTCGTTGTATTTAGTAAGGGATGAGGAAGCTAAAAAAATAGAATAGGATCGGATAGCTTTATAAACTACAAGTCCCGCCACGCTTTTATATGACAGGACTTGAGCACCATAAGAATGGATCAATAGAAAAACCGCTCTTTCACAATTTTCCCATCCTTCACTTCATACAGCGCAATTTCATCCATCCTCATTCTCCCCTGTCCCTTCAGGGTGCAGTCCATGCCCATAGCCACGGCAAAATAATTGCCGGCCACCTGTGGCTCGCCGGTAAAGCCGCCATGCATTTCTTCCACCATCTCTCCAAACTCTTTGCCTTTCTGGCTTATAGCTTCCCTGCCTTGTACAGTTTTCAATCCGGGTGAATGCTCAGGCTCGATGCTTACGGCATCATCTGCAAACAATTCGTCCTGAATTTGCTGCCACTGGCCCGTTTGCGCCAGTTCGTTAAAACGATTGGCCACGTCCTGCGTAGTCATAACGCCTTCCTGGGTTGTCATAAATAAATTTTTAGGTAAAAAAATGGGGAAGAGAAGTTACGTCATTAAAAAACTCCGGCGAATTATTTTATTTGAACTGTTGCGCCAATCCATGAATGGTTCGTGCCGCTTAGCAAATATGCTCCTATCAATTGCAAAAAAACTCTTAGAATTTATCGAACTGACGTAAATCATACCACAAGGTCTTTTGGAAACTTACCTTGCCGATTCTCAATGTTTTTTCCTGTGAAAAGAAAAATCAAGTATTACCGGCTAATTTGGATGAAGTATGATCTTCCGGCCGGACTTTCTGTTTTTTTAGTGGCTCTTCCTTTGTGTCTGGGTATTGCGCTGGCGTCGGGTGCGCCCTTGTATTCGGGAATTCTTACAGGCATCATTGGCGGTATTGTGGTTTCCCTGATCAGCGGTTCGCAACTGGCAGTATCCGGTCCGGCAGCGGGTTTGTCCACTGTAGTTGCCGCTTCCATTATTTCTTTGGGCGGATTTAAAGTTTTTTTGCTGGCGGTTATTGTAGCAGGAATTTTTCAGCTTCTGTTAGGAATCCTGAAGTTGGGAACTATTGCCAATTATTTTCCTTCGGCAGTTATCAAAGGAATGCTGGCCGCTATTGGTATTCTTTTGATCTTTAAAGAAATCCCCTTTGCTCTGGGCTATGATCAACCTGATTTCTGGCAAAGCGGCTTTTTAAAATTATTCTCCCCTAAAAATTTCCAGGCACATTTTCATGATCTGAATTTGCATACGGCAAGGATCACCATTTTAATAACCATTCTTTCGCTGGCCGTTATGATCTTTCTTCAAAGAGCCAGACATAAAAAATTAAAGATCATTCCGGCTCCATTGGTGGTAGTGCTATTGGGAATTCTTATCAATTTTATTTTTATCCAGCTTCCGGTCTCCTCATTAAAGCCAACACAATTAGTGAACATACCTGCCAATATTTTTAAAGAAATTTCTTTCCCCGATTTCAGCCAGTTTTTTTCCAAAACAGAAATATGGAAGGACGGATTGATCGTTGGGCTGCTGGCCACACTGGAAACTTTATTATGCATTGAAGCCATTGATAAATTGGATGAACACAATCGTATTACGCCGGTGAACAGGGAATTAGTGGCGCAGGGAATTGGCAATATCGCCTGTGGATTATTAGGCGCCATTCCCATGACCGCCGTCATTGTACGAGGTGCCGCTAATGTGGATGCCGGTGCAAGAACAAAACTTTCTGCATTTACGCATGGATTGTTTTTGTTGCTGGCAGTTGCCGCCATACCTTTTGCCTTGAATAAAATCCCGAATGCTTCCCTGGCGGTCATTCTCTCGGTAACCGGTTATAATCTCACCAGGCCAAAATTGTATAGGAACATGTGGCACCTGGGCTGGAAACAATTTCTTCCTTTCATTCTTACCATCGGAGTTATTCTGGCAACCGATCTTTTAATTGGAGTAAGTATTGGCCTGCTGCTTTCCATCTTCTTCATCATTCGCAATAATTTCCATGCAGAATACAAGATCATAAAGACAATGAAGGAAGGAAGAGAAACTTATTTGATCCGTTTGAATTCAAACGTAACGTTTCTGAACAAAGTAAAGTTACGTGATGCATTGGATGATATCCCCGAGGACAGCTTTCTAACCATTGATGGAAGTCACTGCAATTTTATTGATTACGATATTCTGGAGATCATCAGCGAATACGACCATAAAGCCGAAGACAGGAATATTAAAATTCAGTTGATCAATATTCAGAAGGTGAATGTGACGGCGATACATTAGCAATTTAATTTGACGGCTTGCTATATTCCGACACACCTCAATTATCTGGAACATTCGGGGAAAATGATATTGCTCTTACGTGTGCACATTAATTAACAAGGTATGGTGTCCGCCATCATTTTATTGAATTCATTTTTCATTCAAGCCATTTACCACTCTTGTTATCAAATCCCCTTCATATCCTTTTTGCAGTAAATAGTCTATGGTTTTTTTCTTTCGCACCAAATATTGTTCGCTTTTAAGTGAGGCGTATTTTTTTTCGGCCAGGTCCTGCAATACTTTTTTGTACTCCTCATCATCAATTTCTTTCATAGCTTTTTTGATGCTGTATTCGCTAACGTGTTTTTCTTTCAATGCATAATAGATCTTTTTTCTTCCCCAATCCTTCATTCGGAATTTTCCTCCGGCAAAGGCTTTGGCAAACCGTTCTTCGTTCAGATAATCTTCTTCAATTAAAGTGGAAATGATCTCATCATGTTCTGCACGGCGAACGCCCAGGTCCCAAAGTTTTTGCTGCACTTCATAATGACTGCGCTCCTGATAGGCACAGTATTGCTTTAATTTTTGAAGAGCTTGTTCTTTTGTAAGAAATTTCTTTTGCACTTTTTAAAGTTTACCGGTTCGCCCGTTCACGAGTTCACGAGTTAGGAAATGCGACGAACTCGCAAACATGTGAACTTCTGAACTACTCCTCCAACAATTCCAGACAACTAAATTCTTTTTCCAATAAATTATCGTAGTAATCTGCTTTCTGAAAAAGCTCACGGAACATTTCAATGCCAGCATCCTTGGTCATGTCCAGATCGTACATAATGCAGGAAAGGACAATGTTTTGTTTTACACAACTCAATACCAGGCTGTCCAGCTTGTAATTTTCTTTCAATAGAAATTCATACAAAGGTTTGATCTGCGCATAGTCTGCAGGTAATTGGCAGAGGTATGCATCACCCGCCACAAAATAATTATCCGGATTGTAATTGATCTTAATTTTTGCTGTTCCTTCTTTCACACTCCAGTTGTTATTGCCGTCTCTCGCCAGCTTCACATCTTTTCCCAACTCCGTCAAAATTTCTTCAACTGCTTTGGAAATGCCTACCGGCTTTGCTTCCCTTTCCGGTGGTTTGGGCAGCTTTACTTCTGTTCCGCAGAAAGGACAATATTTTGTTGATTCAATATTGGCTGGGAAAACAAGGTTGTTGCAACTATGGCATCTTGTTGATGGTTCGCCGCGATGAGGTTGGTACAATTCCAGGGCTTCGCGAATATAACTTACCGGCAGTGCAAAGCCCAGGTTGTCGCCGCCGCGAATAATAAATGAGTTAATGCCAATGATCTCGCCTTCTTTATTCACCAGCGGACCACCGGAATTTCCGGGATTAATCGCCGCATCAATCTGAATGTATTTTACCCCGTCTCTTATTCTATCTACTTTCGAGATCACACCTTGCGTGGCCGTATAATTCAACCCGAAAGGATGACCAATGGCAACCACTACATCGCCGTCTTTTGTTTCATCGTAATTACCCAACTTCACTAATGGAAGCTGAACTTCCCTGGGTGGTTCCAAAAAAGCAAGGTCATGTTTTTTATCAGTGTACCAAACTCTTGCCAACCGCTTTTCAAACAATCTTCCCTGTATGGTTACTTCGGCATTCTTTCCAATCACGTGTTCATTGGTTACGATCAGGTCAAATTCCTTTACGTAAAAGCCGGTACCGGTACTTGCTTGCGTGGCTATTTGTATAATAGCGGGACGATAGAGTTCTATGATCTGCTGAGTGTTCATTATCTGGTTTCGAGGTTGAGGTATTCCACCTCCGTTGTGAATGACTGATTAAACGCAAGCTTATTATCAAACTTCAGTTTATCTGTTTTGAAATCAAGTTCGGGATACTTGCTCTTCCATTTTTGCTCAATGGATTTTATTCTTGAAATAATGGCCTCTCTGTCGTATTCGTTTGTTTCAGGATTATACAAGCTGTCTTTAAATCCAAGCTCATTAAAATAATTTCCATAGTTGATCGTCATAAACAACCGGAACAATTCAGTAACGGGTCTTGGCAGGCTATAGGAATACTGGCAATAGGAGAATCCGTATTCACTGATCTGCGCCGCTATGTCTATTAATTTGTTTTCACGGTACCATGCAATATTTTGATTGGCATTAAAAATAGAATCGGAAACGGTCTTGTAGTTCTGCGGCGTGACAATGGAAAAGGTGTATTTCGCCCGGAACAGATAAGGATACACTTCTTCTTTGTCCTTGGATAAAATCCTCTGAAAGCAGTCCATCATTTCCTGGTTCTTTTCCGTTACCTGACGATCATCTTTTCTAAAATAGATCTCCACTATTTTTTCCAGTTCGCTTAATAATTTTCCTTCAGGCACAATCAAATAATCAATGCGGTAAGCAAGCGCCAGCAGCAAATAGGCAATGCCTCCGGAAAATTTATCCGCATCAATGCTTCCGGCAAGATCTAATGTTTCCTGTATCCAAAGTTTAAAATACTTCAGCTTGACCGCTTTCTCTTCTTCAGGTATTTCGGCGATGTGTTCATTATCGGTTGGCAATAAGGTAGTGAAATCATGCACCAGCAGATCGTCCTGCTTATCGGCTTTTGTAGCCAGCTCTTTTAATCCATAATACAATTTGCTGGGATTGGCTGTTTGAATATCGCTGTCGAGCAGCATAGCAATCTTATCTTCATTCAATGCATAACGGCTGTAGTATAAATTAAAATTCATCTCAAGCAATCGCCGCATTACCGGCACACCGGCCTGTGGCATTTGCGCCAGGTGAACTTCGGCTTCCAGCAGCTTGTCATTGTAAGAAC
>JAICTW010000282.1 GCA_025936195.1 Flavisolibacter sp. | reverse complement strand
TCCAGGTAAAGCTCTACGGTGGTCAGCACCTGGTTTACATTATCATGCAGTTCCCTGCCTATCCGTTCTCTTTCCCTTTCCTGCACCGCAATCATTTGTTGCGTCAGCAGTCTTTCATAGTGTTCCTTTTCTTCTGCCAGTTGTTCCGCAGAGCGTCGCCTGTGAATCAATACCAAAACAATGACGAAGGAAACCAATAGTACCAGCACCGATATAATGATTCGCAGTGTGAATACTGCCGATTGCCGGCGGGTATAAACAGCAAGGATATCTTTCTCCGAGCTGCCAACCGTAGCAATGATGGGATAATCTTTAAGCTTGCGGTAGCTGAACCAGGAGGGAATGCCTTTGATGGCATCACGGGCAAAATAAAAGCTGTCGGGATTATTGGCTACATGAACAAACAGGGGGCTTTTATAAATATCTTCTCCCGAGCTTTCTTTGGCGCCGGTTCTTCTTGAATAGGTAATACCATTAGGCGCAATGAGAGAAATTAAATCGTTTGGCAACAACTTTGCCTGTGCATAAAAAGATGTAAACCATGAAGGTTCAATTTGCAGGG
The DNA here is from genome assembly GCA_025936195.1 of Flavisolibacter sp. The sequence continues at coordinate 4,251 of JAICTW010000282.1, read as the reverse complement.
CAACCACGCCGGCAAACCTTCCATCTACATCCATTAGTCTCCGGCTGATCACAATAACCTGTTTGCCCGTAGCTCTTGAGATCAATGGCTTGCTGATAAGCAGCGAATCGGTAAGATCTCCCAAATGAAACTTGAAATAGGATCTATCCGAAAAATTAAGTTTTGTTTCAGCAGGGTAGGTAAGATCGGTCATGACAAGGTTTCCTTGCGCATCAATAACAGAAAGGCCTTCGATGATGTTGCGGTTCAGTATGGATTTCGCCAGGAGCTTGTCAAGATTTAAGCGTCTTCCTTCATTGGCATATTCTATCCTTACTAATTGCAATACCGCGTCGGCGTTGTGAATGGTGCCAATAGTATATTGCTCTAAAGCAACGGCAAGGTTGGAGTTTTTCTCTATAGCAAATTGGATAGCATCTTTCCGGTCGAACGATTGCTGGCGGAAATAGCTGATCCAGATCATGGCTAACAACAGAATGCAAATGATGGACGCCGGTAGAACGATGAGTGTTTTTTTAGACCTTGCTGGTTTCATGGCAGTGGACAATTACAGGTTGGCGGAGAAAGGAAAACAGGAGGAAAGATTACGAAGGAAGTAGTCAGGGTCGTTCATAGTAGTGGATTTGGGCTCAAAGAAAGTACAAAATTTACTTCGATGCAAACCGGGGAGTTTCTTTGCAAGACTCAGGCAGCATTGGAAGATGAAAGACTGCCGATAGCTGGGAAATGAAAGGTCGGTAAGCGCTGAATAGAATTCCTGAACGCACAAGAGTGCAACGCAACATATGCTTAATGGATAGGCGAACCTCTGTCTCATAAAAAAACCTCAGGAGACATACCGTTTTTTTATTCATGTATGTCAATTGATCCATCTTTTTGGGTAAACAGTTTTTATTTACCTTTTATACTAATCACAAGTGGTTGCCGTTCTTTCCGGCTTCTTCATAACCTTCCATTACTTTTTCCGCAAATTCATCTGCAACAATTTCTGTGTTCATGTTACTGAATTACAAAAACCCCAGGAAAGATCTGAGGCTTCGGCATTCAAAATGATAGCTATTTAAAACGTGGCTGAATTATTTTACTAGTAATTGTGACAACCCGATTTTCACACTAAACCTTCAATTATGGGAAGCATATTGTACATTATTGCCGTAGTTCTGATCATTGGCTGGCTCTTAGGCATGTTTGCCTTTCATGTAACTGGCTTTTTGATACATGCCTTGCTGGTTATAGCTGTTATCTTAATTGTTTTGAATCTTATTGGCGGCAGAAGAGGAGTTTAATTGCCGGCTCAAAATGACGAACAAAGGAAAAGCTCTCCAATAATAGGAGAGCTTTTATAAGAAGATGGTTTCCCTTATCAATATCTGTAATGCTCGGGCTTAAATTGTCCTTAGGAATTACCAAATACTCTGCCTGTGCAGGTGAGTCGCAGACCCAGGCCAGCATCGTGATAGGATGGAAGACTACGGATAACATGTGCGGCCGCCTTTGTTTGCACACGATAATAATTTTATTGTTTACTAACATATTCCATTGCTTCGGAAAAAGTTGTAACCCAATATTCGTCTTTATGTTCTTTCAAATACTTTAGAAAAGCTTTGTGTGTCTCGGTTGAAATTTCAAAAATTTGTCCTCCGACACCATGAATCTGATAAACACCCATTCCGCCTTCTCTTTTTACTTTTTCGGCAAATGAAATAAGTTGTTGCAATGTCGTCCCCGTCCATACATGCCATGAGGGGACATTGAGAGGGTTCAGGTTTTTAAAATCTGTAATTATACTTGTGCTATCTCCACCGTTCCTAACGTAAGTAATTAAACCTAATTTCTTAATAATGGGAATATAGTTTGTGTCATTTATTAGAGAATTGTTGCATGGTAATGCAAATGCCCTTTTCTCTCTACCTGGGTCTAACAAAGAAAGTATTATATTTTGCGCCTTAATTTCGGTAACAATTCTTTTTACCGTATAATTTTCTATAGCCACAGTTTTATCCCAGCCTAATTTTTCAGGACAGGGATGAAATAAAGTATGGTTCGCTAGTTCATGCCCTTCCTTTGCTGCATTTGTCCAACCCAGCACTGCTTCAGGTGTTTGTCCAATTATATCAGATTGAGATGAGCCTTGAATTGAGTTCAAAAAGAAAGTAGCTTTCAAACCTACTGCGTCTAATTGAGGAATTACAGTCGAGAGCTGAGTTGTCAAGCCGTCATCATAAGTAAGACAAATGATGGCTCTTTTTGACTTGTCAATTTGCTTTGTCTGCCCATGCAGCGAAAGACTTATTGCTGTTAGCAAAATTGCTGTCAGGCTTTTTTTATAAGTCATGTTTAAAAATTTTGAACAGTCTGTTCGATAAGATGCCGCACAACAGTAGTATTGCTGTATTACCCGAAACTAATCATTTTTCTAACCTATTCATTTCCATCATTGCTTATTTCGTTTTGTGTTGTGCTTCGTAAATGAAACGGCACACAGGGCCAGGGCGTTTACAGTGACACTGTATCAAGAATTGTTCAGTAGCGTTATAGGAAGACAGAGAGAAACAAGGCTGTCTCAAATTTGGGGCAGCCTTTTTAATGAGGCAGGAGGTAGGAGTGGTTTCACTGTTTACCCCTGTATTTTCCTTGCATAGTGCATACTGTGAGCATCATAAAAAGAAACTGAAGAGGAGTAGCAATGCTCAAATTAATGTTGGGCAAACGTTCAGGAACTCTAATGCAAAACTTGTTGGTGCAGCTTCAAACGAAAGCCATGAAAAAGACCAACACGTTTTCTTACGCCAGAGAACTTATGATTAGAATTGCACCTATAACTACAAGTCCCCAATAAACATACCTGAAGAAGAAATCATCTTTCAATTGATGGTTCAAATACCTTCCTAAAAAAATGGCGGGAATTGCTGTTGCCAAAGAAACCAGGAAATACCTGTGCACCTCCGAAGTAACAAGCCCTTTTGCATAATATCCAATAATGCCCATAAGACTTGCCGGTAAAAAATACGCCTGCAAAGTAGCCCTGAAATGTTGGGCACTCCATTGTCTTTTGTTTCCGTAAACAACTAATGGCGGACCGTTTAACCCGTAAGCTCCTCCCAAAATTCCGGATAAAAATCCGCAGGCAAAAAGCCAAAGCTTATTGTCTTCCTTAAGTGTTTTATTGGTTTTGCTAAAAAGGCTGTAAAGAGAATAAGTTATAATGAGCAGCCCCAGTGCTGTCTTGATGATTATTTCACTTCCATAAATAAGAACGGCAATGCCAACCGGTATTCCGGGTAGGGCATAAAGGATCAGCCATTTGGCACTATCGAAATGTATTTTCCTGTGGTCCTGTATCACCACAACAAATGCAATGACAACAGACAACATAACGGATAAGGGCACTGCAATTTCTGCCGGCAAAAAAAGAAGGAATAAGGGAACAGCTACCAGGGATTCGCCGAAACCTAATGTTGATCTTACAAGTGAAGCAATGAAACTAATAATGAGAACAAAAATAATGGTGTGGGACATTCTATCCTTTTCTGTTTTTCTGCTGAGTATGCACGGCAGCGTTGCTCATCACAATATTAAATTGTCGTTTTCATCAAGCTCCCAAAATGGATTGTGGGCAACTTCAAACAGATGTCCGTCCAGGTCTTTAAAATAGCCGCTGTAGCCGCCCCAATATACTTTTTGCGCAGCTTTTATAATGGCGGCGCCAAGCTTTTCTACCTGCTTCAAAACATCATCCACTTCTTTTTCAGATTTGGCATTGTAGGAAATGGTGAGTCCTGAAAACTCAGTCGGTTGATAATTCAATGTAGTGTCGTCTGCAAGTTCTTGTCGCGGATGCAAAGCCAAAACAATTCCGCCTAGTGAAAACAGCGCAAGGCCATCCATGCTTTTATCCGATTTTTTCCAGCCAAGACCTTTCTCGTAAAATGCCAGTGCTTTTTCAAAATTGTCAACACCAAGTGTTATTAAATTCAGCTTTTGTCTCATGGCTGTTGGTTTTGGTATTGTAGTATTGTTGCGAGATCAAAAATAGGAAAGCTTATCTTCTGAAACTCACACCAAATTTTTCATTATACAACGAGTTCCCGTAGAAGAGTTCTTTAGTTCGAGAAACATGGATGGGAAACTCGTTGGGAAAGGAGAAAGAATCTCGTCGGGAAAGGAAATAGGAAAGCTTTGTTTCCTGAAACTCACCGCAAGATTTTTCATGCGGTTCTACAAAGTCGATCTACACCAAACTTGTTGGTG
>JAICTW010000113.1 GCA_025936195.1 Flavisolibacter sp. | reverse complement strand
TCATCCATACACCATACAAGCAAAAACCCAAAGAGCAAATACAGAAAATAGTGCGCAAAGAATTCGTAAATACAAACTTAAAAATTAACCGGTAGTTGCAAGGATGGCAAGGAATAAATTACCGCCTTCGCCTTCCCGGTAAAAATAAATTATGAGCAAAGCAGTTGAAAAAAAATCAAGCATCACCATAAGTGAAAACGGAATGGAGCAATCCATTTCCAATAAGCGTATTGAAGTTTTAAAGACCTATAAAATTTATATTGGCGGACAATTTCCAAGGACAGAAAGTGGCCGCTATTATGTTGCAACCAACAGCAAAGGTGAACAATTAGCAAACGTTTGTCTAAGCTCCAGAAAAGATTTTCGCGACGCAGTGGTTGCGGCTAGAAGCGCTTTCAAAGGCTGGAGCAAAAGAGCAGCTTTTAACCGCGGACAAATTCTCTATCGCATTGCCGAAATGCTGGAAGGAAGAAAAGCACAATTCGTTGAAGAATTAATAAAACAGGATGTAAGCAAAGCGCAGGCGCAGAAAGAAGTGCTCACATCCATTGATCGTTTGATATGGTATGCAGGGTGGTGCGATAAATACCAGCAAATTTTTGGAACTGTGAATCCCGTTGCTTCTTCTCATTTTAATTTTTCCGTTCCGGAACCAACAGGAGTTGTTGCTGCCATTGCGTCACAGGATACTTCCTTACTTGGATTGGTTTCTGTAATTGCTCCTGTTATTGCAGGTGGAAATTCTTGCATTGCTCTGGCTTCTGAAACAAAACCACTTTGCTCAATAACATTTGCTGAGGTCATTAATTCATCCGATGTTCCCGGCGGCGTTGTCAATATTCTCACTGGGAAAGTTTCTGAATTAGCTCCTCAATTTGCTTCTCACATGGATGTAAACGGAGTGGTGTATTGCGGTAATGACGTTACCATTCAAAAAGAGTTACAACAAAAAGGTGCAACCAATGTAAAACGAATCATCGTCCATAAGAATATCAATTGGTTGAGTGAGCAGGGACAATCGCCTTATTTTATTTTAGACACAGAAGAAATTAAAACCACCTGGCATCCGATTGAAAATATTGGCGGTGGTGGTGGTGGATATTGAGTCGTTTAAAAGTTTAATGGTGTTATGATGTTGCAAACAAAACTTTAAACTTTTAAACCATTAATCCTCTTAAACTTTTTTGGACAGATTTTTGAAGAACAGTTCGCTTATGAAATATTTTTTTCTTTTTGCTTTTATTTTGATGGTAGCCGGTGCATGGGCACAGGATACCTCTGCTCTCATTGTTCACAAAGATCCTCGTGTAGATCTGTTAATGAAACAACAAGGTGAAGTAAACGCCGCAATCAGAAAAGCCAATGCAAGAACAGCAAAAGGCTATCGTCTTTTGGTCGTCAACACCAATAAACGAGATGAAGCTATTGCAGCAAAAACAAAAGTATATACCAACTTTCCGGAGCTGAAAGCTTACCTCGTTTACCAATCACCGTATTTCAGATTAAAAGTTGGAAACTTCAGAACAAAAGAAGAGGCACAGCAATATCAAAAAAGCCTCGGCCGCTTTTTCCCAAAAGGTGTTTTTATTATTGGTGATACCATAGAGATCACGCCGGAAAAAGATTCGGAAAATGAATAACGGTTGAAACTAATTGATGAAACCATCCCCTTTTGGCGGATGGTTTTTTATTTTTGGATCAGGATTGTACGGATTTGATTTAGATTTCACGGATTTTTTAATTAAGACTGATATTCTATGCTCCAACAAAAAATTAAAGAGTTAGCAAAACAATATGCCACTGAGTTCATAGAAGTACGCCGCTATTTGCATGCGCATCCTGAGCTGAGCTACCAGGAGTTTGAAACATCCAAATTCGTTCAGAAAAAATTATCTGAATACAAGATTCCTTTTGAAGTAAAGGCAACGACAGGCGTAATTGGTTTGATCAAAGCAAAAAATCCTGATTCGAGAATTATTGCGTTGCGTGCCGATATGGATGCCCTGCCTATCAATGAGCAAAACGATGTTCCTTACAGATCAACAAAAGAAAACATAATGCACGCCTGCGGACATGATGTGCATACCACCTGCCTGCTAGGTGCCGCCAAAATTTTGAATGAAACAAAAAATAATTGGGAAGGAACCGTGAAGCTGATCTTTCAACCCGGCGAAGAAAAAAATCCGGGTGGCGCCAGTTTATTGATCAAGGAAGGTGTGTTGGAAAATCCAAAGCCAGAAACCATTTTTGCATTGCATGTAAATCCACAATTGGAAGTTGGTAAATTAAGTTTCCGTTCGGGAAAAGTAATGGCGAGTGCCGATGAAATTTACATTACCATTAAAAGCAAAGGCGGACATGCAGCCGCTCCTCAATTAACTGCCGACACTATTTTGATTGCTTCACATTTGGTAGTGGCCTTACAGCAAGTGATTAGCCGTAACAATAATCCTTTACTTCCTTCTGTTCTCTCGATCACTTCTTTTCAGGGTGGATTTACAACAAACGTGATCCCTTCCGAAGTAAAACTGATGGGAACATTCCGTGCCATGGATGAAGATTGGCGGTTTAAAGCACACAGCATCATTCGAAAATTATCAACAGAATTGGTTCATTCTATGGGAGCTGAAATTGACCTGCACATTGATGTTGGCTACCCAACCGTTTATAACAACGAACAACTGAATAACGTTGCCAAACAACTAGCGGAACAATTTATGAGTACAGGCAACGTAGAAGAAACAGAGATCAGAATGGGTGCTGAAGATTTTGGCTACTACTCGCAAAAAATTCCTGGTTGCTTTTTCAGATTGGGAACCGGTAATAAAACAAAAGGAATTACATCCGGCGTACATACTCCTCTTTTCAATATTGACGAAAATGCCATTGAGATTGGAATTGGCATGATGGCCTTACTGGGTGCTTCAGCCAAACCAATTATTTAGCTGTGCAACGCTTTCTATATTTCACTTGTCAACACTAAAAAACTCATGAGAGCGATTTTTTTCGGTGGGTTGATTTTGATGTTTCTTGCACTTTCCTGTTATAAAACTGTTGAACAGAAACAATATCAATTTCCTTTCATCGAACTCAATCACTGTGGTGATACAATTGTTAATGGACACATTGTTGAAATTTGTTTTGACTCTGTTCTTGATAGCCGATGCCCGATAAACGCCGAGTGTATATGGGCAGGTGAAGCAATTGTAAATCTTTCCATAAAAGCCGACGGACAAAATCAGACTTTCAAAATGGCTACCCTAAATGCAGTTCCTCCTTTTAAGAACGATACGACTGTAATGGGATATCGAATAAAACTTCTTTCTCTTCTGCCTTTTCACGGGGACAATTCTTCTCCATACAGAGTTGAATTATCTGTTAGCAGGTAAAATTCAACGTATTCCTTTGCCATTATTATTGTTATAACGACTCGGCCGATAGTGCTTATTTTTGCACCTGCTTTGAATAGAGAACCAGCGAACAATTATGCCGGTAATTATCGACATGATTGTGTTGCTGTATCATTAAAATAAAATCCATGGCAAAAGAACTTCGGAAAAAAGATGCGCTTGAATATCATGAAAAAGGCCGTCCCGGAAAAATTGAAGTAATCCCAACGAAAGCTACCAAAACACAACGCGATCTGTCGCTTGCTTATTCTCCCGGTGTGGCTGAACCTTGTAAAGAAATCGCGGCTAATAAAGAGAATGTTTATAAATACACAGCCAAAGGAAATCTGGTGGCAGTGATCAGTAACGGAACTGCCGTTTTAGGTTTAGGCGATATTGGTCCCGAAGCCGGCAAACCGGTGATGGAAGGGAAAGGTGTATTGTTCAAAATTTTTGCAGACATTGATGTTTTCGATATTGAGATCAACGAAAAAGATCCTCAAAAATTTGTGGAGATCGTAAAAGCATTGGAGCCAACATTCGGTGGCATTAATCTCGAAGACATCAAAGCTCCCGAATGTTTTTACATCGAAAAGGAATTGCGTGAGCAACTCACCATTCCTGTAATGCACGATGACCAGCATGGCACTGCTATCATCAGTGCAGCCGCTTTGCTGAATGCCTTGCAGGTACAAAAAAAGAAAATTGATAAGGTTCGTTTTGTGGTAAATGGTGCTGGTGCCGCAGCCATGGCTTGCGTACAATTGTATGTTGCATTAGGAGCAAAGCCTGAGAACTTCTGCATCTTTGATCGCAAAGGTTCTTTGTATGCAGGAAGAACTGACCTTGAAGGATTCAAACAAAAATTTGCCAATGCCAAAGAAGATACTACGCTTGATAAAGCCATGAAAGGCGCCGATGTATTTATCGGTCTGAGTGTTGGCAACGTGGTTACACCCGATATGGTAAAAAGTATGGCAAAAAATCCAATCGTTTTTGCTATGGCAAACCCTGATCCTGAAATTCCATGGAACGATGCCTGCTCGGTGCGCAATGATCTGATCATGGCAACGGGAAGAAGTGATTATCCCAATCAGGTAAATAATGTTCTTGGCTTCCCTTACATCTTTCGCGGAGCGTTGGACGTTCGGGCCACTCAAATCAATGAAGCCATGAAACTGGCTGCTGTAAAGGCTTTGGCAGAATTGGCGCAATCACCCGTTCCTGATATTGTTAATCTTGCTTACAATACTAACAATATTAATTTCGGCCCTGACTATATCATTCCAAAACCGCTTGATCCGCGTTTGCTTTCCACTGTGGCTCCTGCCGTTGCAAAAGCTGCCATTGAAAGCGGTGTTGCACAAAAACCGATTGCTGATTGGGATGCTTATGCCACCGATTTGAACAAACGTCTTGGTTTGGATAACCAGGTGATGCGAATATTGGGCAGCAAAGCAAAAAGAGATCCCAGAAGAATTGTTTTTGCGGAAGCAGACAATGTAAAGATTTTAAAATCGGCGCAGGTAGTATTTGATGAAGGAATTGGTTATCCCATTTTATTAGGCGATGAAAATAAAATACGTTCTCTGGCGCAAGCCAACGGAATTGACATAGAGGGCCTACCCATTTTCGATCCACGCAGCGATGCCATGGAAGAGAAAAGACATGAGTACGGAGAACTTTTTTTCAAAAAGCGTCAGCGTAAAGGATTCAATTATTATGAATCGAAAAAAGTAATGAAGGACCGCAACTATTTTGGTTGCATGATGGTGGAAACAGGTGATGCCGATGCGATGATCTCCGGCCTTGTAAAAAATTATCCGGATACCATTCGTCCTGCCTTACATTGCATTGGCCTGGAAGAAGGCGTGAATAGAATTGCGGGCATGTATCTGATGCTGACGAAAAGAGGTCCTTTATTTTTAGCAGATACTACAGTCAACTTCAATCCAACGGCTGAAGAATTAGCAGAGATCACTTTGCTGGCTGCAAGAGAAGTCCGTCATTTCAATATCATTCCAAGAATTGCCATGCTGAGCTATTCCAATTTTGGAAGCAGCAATTCACCCGAAGCAAAACTGGTGGCAGAAGCAAGAAAACTGGTAAAAGAAAAAATGCCTTCATTAGTTGTTGATGGCGAAATGCAGGCGGCCGTAGCGTTTAATCACGAGATACTGAAAGAAAATTATCCTTTCAGTGAATTGGTTGATAAAGACGTGAACACACTGATCTTCCCTAATCTTTCCGCTGGCAACATTGCTTACAATCTTTTGAAGGAAGTAGGCCAGTCTGATGCCATTGGCCCGATCTTATTAGGATTAAAAAAACCAGTGCATGTATTACAGTTGGGAAGTTCTGTCCGGAATATTGTGAACATGGCGATTATTGCCGTAGTAGATGCCCAGTTGAAAAGCAAAGCACTGGCCGAAGAAGAAGTAAGCCGCTCGCCCTGGTGGAAGCGTTTCAAAAAAAGAAAAGAAGCGGATATGCAGTCATAAAAACAGAAGCTTTAATTTGTGTAAGATTGCACCAACGAAAACTATTGATGTATGAATTTATTCAGTGAGTTAGGAAAATATTTTTTGATGCTCAAGGGCATGTTTTCCAAACCCGAGAACTGGAAAATGTATTGGAAAGAATTCATGCATCAATGTTCCGAGATCGGCATTGGTTCTTTGGGCATTGTTGCCATCATTTCTATTTTTATTGGCGCTGTATCTGTGGTGCAAACAGCTTATCAGCTAACCAGTCCCTTAATTCCCCGTTACACCATTGCCGAAATTGTAAGAGATACGGTGATCCTTGAGTTTGCTCCCACGCTTGTATGCATTGTATTGGCCGGTGTGGTGGGAAGTAAAATTGCAGGTGAATTAGGCAATATGAGAGTGTCCGAGCAAATTGATGCTTTGGAAATTATGGGCATCAATACAAAGGCGTATTTGATCCTGCCCAAGATCATTGCAGCCTTGCTGGTGATTCCTATGCTGGTGGTGTTGGCAACTGCGCTGGCATTATGGGGTGGGAAATTAGCAGGTACGGCTGCCCATCTTATTTCTCCTAACGATTACTACAAAGGTTTGCTCACCGGCTTCATTCCTTTCAATGCTTTCTTTGCCTTGATTAAAGCGTACGCATTCGCCTTTTTAATTGCAAGCATTCCTTCTTACTATGGATATAATGTAAAAGGCGGCGCTTTGGAAATTGGCCGTGCCAGTACACGATCGGTTGTGGTAAGCTGCATTACTGTTTTACTTGCCGACTATATACTTTCGGCTTTACTGTTGTGATTTGTTTCGTTCAACTGGTATGGTATTTTCAACAATCATTTCGCGTACTATTTCACTTTGATTTTCTATGGAGGCTTACGAAATTTAATTCATGATTGAAGTAAGAAACATAAAGAAAGGATTTGCCGACAAAATTGTTCTGGATGGTGTGAGTGCAGAAATGCAGCCGGGACAATGCAGTTTGATCATCGGAGCCAGCGGAAGCGGGAAAACCGTTTTTATGAAATGTTTGGTTGGATTGTTTCAACCGGACAGCGGTGATATTTTATACAATGGTGACAACTTCACCAAAATGAATCTTGAAGGAAAGAAAGAGATCAGAAAACAAATTGGCATGTTGTTCCAGGGCTCTGCGCTCTTCAGCAGTATGACCGTTGAAGAGAATATTATTTTTCCATTGGACATGTTTACCAATTGGAAATACAGGAAAAAAATTGACCGGGTGAATGAAGTGCTGGAACGGGTGAATTTAAAAGGATCGAATAAAAAATTTCCTGCTGAACTAAGTGGCGGCATGATGAAACGGGTGGGCATTGCAAGAGCCATCGTGCTCAACCCAAAATATTTGTTTGTAGATGAGCCCAACTCGGGATTGGACCCGCAAACCTCCGGATTGATTGATCAATTGATTAAAGAGATCACTCTTGAATACAACATTACAACGGTTGTCAATACGCATGACATGAATAGCGTAATGGAAATCGGCGATCATAT
>JAICTW010000357.1 GCA_025936195.1 Flavisolibacter sp. | reverse complement strand
CAATCATGGCCACCTGTGGTCCCTGGTCTATGGAAAGATACCAGGGCTTACACCAATTTGCGGTTTCACTGAAAGCATCATAATAACCATACTTTCCCAAGAGTACCTTGCGTAAACTATCATTGGTGTACCAATATTTTGTAGCAGCCAATGATTTTGCGGGTGTATAAGCAATAGAAGAAATGGCCGCTGTTGGAGAAATAACTCCTAAATCGTTTCTCTCATTCGGTGCATGTGCTGCATATCCGTTGACAGAATAGCTTGCCGTTAACCCCCAACTGCTATCACTATAGCCCTTGTAATGTTTTGGATTATCAACACACCATTCATAATTGATCTTTGACATGGTACTCATCTCTTTCCAATAATCTGCATATTGATCTTTTAATCCCCGTGGATCCAAACCGAGAAAAGAATACTGCGACCAAAACAAAGGACCACCATGAGGCGGATTTCCCTGCATGTGCAAATGCAAAGTGTCGTTCCTGTAAAAACTGATTTGACTGATCTTACCATTTTCTGCCCAACCTTGATGATACACTTCAGCAGGCACACCATGTGTCGGAGAAGATGCACCAAGAATGTAAAGAATCAAACATTCGTTATAACCATGCACAGGAAAATTCATTTGCCAGCCATAATCCGGACTCCAATGCCAGTACAAAACATTTTGTCCGCCGTTCCTGTACCAATCGTATTCCACATCCTTCCAAAGTTTGTCAATTCGTGATGCTAATTTCTTGTCTGCTTTATTGCCATCTTTAAAATACTGACGTACACAAAGCAGTCCTTGAAACAGGTATGAGGTTTCCACCAAATCACCACCATTATCTTTTTTGCCAAAAGGTTTTACGTCACCGGTTTCTCCATTGATCCAATGCGAATAGGCGCCATGGAAGCGATCTGCTTTTTCTAAAAAAGAAATAATTTTTTCGAAGCGTTGCAAACCTTGTTGCCTTGAAATGTAGCCACGATGAATACCTGCAAGAATGGCCATTACTCCAAAGCCGCTTCCACCCGTTGCGATAATCCGCTGATCATTGTCGGGATAGTTGCCATCCATGTGAATACGTTCGGGAGCCATGCCGCTGTTGGGTTCCGCTCCGTCCCAAAAGAAGTCAAACGTTCTTCGTTCAATACTATCGAGCAAGGCAGAATCCGATAGGTTCCTGGGAAGATCCGGTATGCTCACCATATTTGTTTTTTGTTGTGCACATGCAGAAACAAAAATTGCAGAGGATAAAATGGTATAAAAAATTTTCATCAGCGATTGGTTTATAAATGTGGGCTTTGAAAACCCAGGTTTTGCATTCCTGTTTTTATTTCAGGACAACTCATAAATAAATTCCAGAGCAATCCGCTGCGGTAATTTTCAATCATCACTACTATCGGTCCTTCATCAATGGCGAGATAGGAATTGGAAAACCATGGGTCTTGTAATTTAAACGCATCATAAAAGCCATATTGTCCCCAAAGTTTATCACCCAGTTTATAATAAAAGAATTTTAATGCTTTCATTGATTCTGTTGATGTGTAAGGAAAAGAAGAAAGTGCTGCTGTTGGAGCAATCACACCAACATCATTCGTTGGCGAAGATGCGGTGTAACCATTTGGAATATCACTCGCCGTTAATCCCCAACAACTGTGACCATAGCCATACCAGTTTTTGGGATTGGTTTTGCAGTATTCGTAATTGATTTTTGTGTGATTAGTGGTTTGCGTTTCATAGTTGGCATACTGATCTGTTAATCCATTTGGATTAATGCCCATGAAAGAATAGTGCTCAAAGAATAAAGGGCCTCCGTAATCAGACCCTAATGGTAACTGGTAATTATAAAATGCTTTTCCATTTTTCATAGCGCCATTTTTGGCAAAGCCGCTGTCATAAACTTCTTTTGAAATAGCATGTGTTGTTGAAGATGCGGCCAGCACATAGGTAATCAAAGTTTCGTTCCAACCTTGTATCGGCAGGTTCATGATGAAAGCTTTATCGGGACTCCAGTGCCAGTACAATACTTTTTTCCCTTGTGTAAAGAAATTCCAGTCCACTGCATTCCATAAGGCATTAATATCGTTACGCAAATTGGTTTCGGATGGATCATTGCCATTGAAATATTGTCTTGCACATAGCAAACCTTCAAACAAAAAAGAAGTTTCTACCAGATCAGCACCATTGTCGTTTGCAGAAAAAGGGATAACGACACCTGTGCTTCCATTCATCCAATGAGGGAAAGCGCCATGAAAACTTTGGGCCGTGTTTTTTAAAAAGCTTACTATGGTTTGCAATCGTGTTAATCCTTGCTGACGGGTGATGAAGTTGCGATTAATTGCCGTAATAATTGCCATCATACCAAAGCCGCTGCCGCCAATAGTAACGGTTTCGCCGGATGTGTTGCGTTCTCTTGCCAGTCCGCTTACCGGATGAGCAAAATCCCAGAAGTATTTGAACGTTTGTTGCTGCACCAGGTCAAGCAAAGCAGAATCGGTGATCTGCGGAAATTTATCTGTTGGATCGAATTGAGTAAAGAAGTCTAAGTCTATTCGGCCTGATAAATTTTTTCCTGATACTGATTTCAATAAAGTGCTGATCGAGAAAATATATTCATTCAAATAATCAATCGCATTCGAAGGCGTTATCACAATGGTGCTGTCATTGTTTTGATAAGATACATTGAAAGGAACTGCAGAGGAGTTCTTGCTTTTATTGTTGTACGCGATAGCCGATGCCACGCTGCTCCGGTCAACTTTATCTGAAAAAGAAATTTGAATGGACGGATTGTTAGTTATGCCGTATAGCGTTTGAGTGGAATTGAAATTTACAGAGTTGATCGTGTTGGTAACTACATCAAAACTGGTGGAAGCAGGAGGTGGGGGCAGTGGTGGAGGAGAAGGGTTAGATGGTTTTTTGCATTGAAGAAAAGAAACTATTAAAAGAATAAAAATATTGAACGCCCTTTTACTTTGTGCTGCACTATTCATTTCTTATTTCTTTAAGGCACTGCAATGTTTTGTCCGGATTTCAAAAAGAAGGGCAGAGCTGATAAAACAGGTGATTAGTTTCAAATCTTTGAATAGTTTTTTCATTAGCTCTGCCCTGAATGGTACTTGCAAAATGCCTGCCTTTGAAGAAGGCCAAAGCATTACAGTTTGTGATTGTACAAGCTTAATACCTGTGATGCTGTCAATGCAGTATTGTACAATCCAACCTGATCAATTTTGGATGCAGAGATCGTGGTAGCTCCAAACCATCCGCCTGCACCAATGGTAAATGAGTCAAAATCGCCAAAAGGCAAAGGCATAGCTGTGGTCACTGTGCTGTGCGCTGTTCCATCCAGGTAAGACGTCACTTTTGTTCCATCGTAGGTTAAAAAAATCTGGTGCCAGTTACCATCAAACACATTGGCAAAACCATTGGTGCCCAAAAACTCTGACCACGAAACATCCAGAGCATTCAATTTGGCCTGCATCAATGTGGCTGTAGAACTGCTCTCACTTTCAAAAATCAATTTGGTGTTTTCCCAGCTAAATCCATTCTTATTCAAAGAAAAGATGGGGCCTGTAATTGGCGTTGTTGAGTTAAACCAGAAGCCAATGCTGAACTGAGTGCTGTTTTCAAATCCATTCACTGATGTATAGGTTATGAGTGAATTTGTGCCGTTAAACTGCGCTGCCTGTCCATTGACTCCGTTAACCCAATTAATGTTGGAGCTTACGCCAACAGTATTGTTAACTATGTTGGAGTCTGATCCATTAAAATTGAGATACACTAACCTGCCTGTCGGAAATGCAAAGGGAACAGTGAAAGACTTATCTTCTCCGTAGGATGTTCCTTTGTCGTTAATAGCATAGGCTCTGTAATGATAGGTAGAATCAGAGACCAGGTTCGACAAGTTCACTGAAAATGGCCCTGATATTTGATATACCGGCAGTTTCCTGGACGCTGTGGTTGGGTTAGGAGATGTACCATAAACAATACCGGCCTCCATCACTATCGATCCTCCATCGCCTGTAATGTTACCACCTACAGTTGCACTGGTAGTATTGATATTGCTGGCAGTTACCGTGGTAACCGTGGGCATCGCGGCATTCACTGTTATCCCACTATCTGCACCGGTTTTCTTGCACCCCATCATTCCCAGCCCAAGTACCGTCGCGCCTAGAATATAAAACTTGTATTTCATGATAAACAATTAATGAATTAACGAATGGTTTTTATTTTCCTTTGCCCTGCAGAACAATCAATGCCTGCAAGTCCGAAGCAGATAATGCTTTGTTGTAAATTCTCACTTCATCGAGCTGGCCT
>JAICTW010000487.1 GCA_025936195.1 Flavisolibacter sp. | reverse complement strand
TCATACTTACTTAATGAGTCAATGTGCGGCGCTTTGATCTTTACATCCTCACCATATTCTTTTTGTATTCCTTTAAAAAATTCTTCTTCTCCTTTTTCTTTCACCTTATCGCGTATTTCGTACGATTCATAAAAGCCTGAAGTTTGATTCATGCTTCCAATCCAGTTACCCTTTTCATCATTAGTAATAAATAATGCAGTGACCTTTCTTTCATTTAAAGAATCTGCTGAAAGATAAACAGGAGTCGCTGCTTCATTCACCACTCTTGCATGACCATTATAACAGTCGGACGGAAGTTTACCAAAACCTAAACGCGGACGGCTGGCATCCAGATAATAATTCATACCATCAGCCGAGCACTTGCAGATCACATAATTAAAGCTTGTTGCCAAAGGGTACATCTCCAATGCATAACCATGACTTGTCGTACTCAAGATTACGGGATCTGCATTTACACCTGCATAACGCAGCATGGCTGTTAATAAAAGATTGAGCTCCGCAACACTGCCCTTTCTTGTTTTCATTACATTCTTCAATGATTGTTCCAAATACTTGGCGCTATAATCTGTGCAACTAAAATTATCTCGTACAAAAGCAAACAACTTTTTGGCTTTATCAGTTTCAGAAGCAGCGCCATCCAGCAAAGGCTTAACATCATCGGACATCCAGCCATTGTTTTTATCCAATGCACTACCGAAATATTCCGAATTCAATAATTCTTTTGTCAACCCCGTCCATGTGTTACGATAATCATGAGGTGTTAACGGATAGTTTTGAGAGGACAACTGAAATTCAATTCTTGAAATATGATTTTTAAGAGAGGAAGTAAAACTTTCCTGTTTTAACTCCGGCACATCTTTCATAACCCAACGGTAATCGGTAACTCCCGACGTAAAACTAAACCTGTCCGAAGCTCCTGTTCCCCTGTTATCCATTACGGTAAAACTGCTTTGCTTATCCTTGCGGTCATTAATATACAATGCATGATATCCGTGACTCATAAAAGCATAGGAGAAAAACTGCGGCACACTCAGAGTATATTCGCTCCACAAAACAGGCGAAGAACCCTGAAAATCCCAGGGATCCAAATTCCAAATGAAGTCAGAAGTTACTTTGTAACTGTATTCGATGATACATCCTTCCTTAACGTTGGGAAAAGTAAATTTTTTTATTACCAGATTCTTATTTCTCTTTTCTTTAAATACACTTGATTTTTCCAGTTTGGTTTCGGTGATTTTTCCATTTTCAAGATTGTACGTAACAGCTTTTAGGTCGTCCAGTTTTTCTTCATCTTCCCCATCCGTGTACAACGGAATTTCCACATTGGATTCATCATATCCGTTTTTATTGAGAATATGAACAACCCGGTGATGCGAAAAAGAAATCGAGAACCATCCCTTTGAATTTCCTTCCACCGCGGCTTCCCCAATATCATTTAAAACAACAGCATTGGCATTGCTGTCTATGGAATAAATTTTCTTTTGTAATTCTTCAGCCGTGATCTTCCCAAACTTTATATACGGACTTTTTTCCTGGGCAAACATGCAATACCCCAACATTAAAAATGCAGCAGCAAATAAAACTCTCATATCAGTAATTTAGGTGTGTGTTACAATATCACAATTTTTTTTAAGAAATAAAAACCATGAGAACAAGATTTTTTATTTAGTAGTTTACACTTACCGATCAATTTTTCAACATGTACGAACGTAAATCACAACCACTGCTGCCAAGAAAAAAATTCTATCAAAGAGTTCTACGGCAGGTTTTAATTGCAACTATCATACTTTTTATTTGCCTGATCATCGGCATCATCGGTTTCTCTGCAACAGCACATGTTAGTTGGATTGATGCGTTTCATAACTCTGCCATGTTGCTCAGTGGAATGGGACCTATTCTGCCCAACTATCCTTCCACGGCCTCTAAGATCTTTTCTTCTTTTTATGCTTTATTCGGCGGCATTGTTTTCATTACCAACATTGGTGTTATCCTTACACCGATCATGCACCGGATATTTCATCGCTTACATTTGCAGGAGAATGCAACCTCCTGAAATTCTTTGCATCTGATAAGTAATGTTTACAAACGATCAGCACACACAACTCGTAAAGCAGCTGGCTTCACTTCACGGATTTGATTACTGCGGCATTGCCAAAGCAGAACCTTTGGACGAAGATGCACGCCGTTTGGAAAAATGGCTGAAGCAGGGCATGCACGGAAACATGAAGTACATGGAAAATTATTTTGATCTGCGTGTTGATCCAACCAAACTGGTGCCCGGAGCAAAATCAGTGATCACTTTATTGAAAAATTATTTTCCTTCACAAACATCTTCTGCTGAAAGCAAAATTTCAAAATATGCTTATGGAAAAGATTATCATGATGTGATCCGGTCATCATTGAAACAAATGATTGTTGAACTGCAGGAAAAGATCGGACAATTTAATGGAAGAGGCTTTGTGGATTCAGCACCCGTGTTGGAAAGAACATGGGCGAGAAGAAGCGGATTAGGATGGATTGGTAAGAACGGGAATTTAATTACGAAGCAAAGTGGTTCTTTCTTTTTTATTGCCACACTCATCGTTGATGTTGAATTGAATCATGATGATCCGTTTGCAAAAGATTTTTGCGGCAGTTGCAAAAAATGTATGGAAGCTTGTCCTACTGAAGCTATTATGCCCGACAAAACCATCAATGGTAGTAAATGTATTTCTTACTTTACTATTGAATTGAAAGATGAAATTATTCCTGAGGAAATGAAAGGAAAATTTCAGAGTTGGATGTTTGGTTGTGATGTATGCCAGGATGTTTGTCCCTGGAACCGTTTCAGCAAACCAAATTCGGAAGAAGCCTTTCAACCGCTTCCTGAAATTTTGAACTTTACTACAAAAGAATGGGAAGAGCTAAGCGAAGAAGCTTTCAAAAAAGTCTTCAAACATTCCCCGCTTAGCCGTTCAAAATACAAAGGCATTCAAAGGAATATTAAGTTTCTAAAAGCTTAGTCCTATCTTAAAAGAAAATCTCCTGAACGTGTATTGATAAACACTTGTGTCTTTATTCGATGTTGTTGGTCCGTAGGGAGGAAATTCTCTCCACATCCAATAACTCTCTTCACGAATTTCTTTTACAAACTTTTGAGAAAAACCTGCACTTGCACTAATGGAAAACCTTCCTTTAACCGGAATGGCATAACCAATGCCCATATCATACAAAAATCCGGTCTTGAAATCGCTTTTTGTCCATGCATCACTGCTGCTTCTGTCCCAGGGAAAGCCAGCGCCAAGATCGGCATATATAAACGGTGTTTGTTTTTTA